>NZ_JTKF01000016.1:0-120786 GCF_000828175.1 Pseudomonas sp. W15Feb9B
ATCGAACCGTCAAAAGAGCCAGACATCACCGCTCTTTCAACTCCTTCCAGGCTTCGGTGAACTGAAGCAAGCCGCTGTCGAAAACCGCGTAACTCATTGAATCTCAAGGAGTTTTCCGTTTCGACTGCGCCGGAAGTGGGGCGAATTATAGACTTCCTGAATCTGCCGTCAACCGCTTTTTTCATATTTCTGTCATATCGGTCAAAAACACCCGAAAACACCAAGGCCGACCTCTAGAGGTCGGCCTTGGTCATGCCCTGCTACTTACAAGCTAGGGAAAGCGAATTGCGAAGCCTCATGGCTCGCACGCTGCGGCCAGCGCTGGGTGATGGCCTTGCGACGGGTATAGAAGCGCACACCATCCGGACCATAAGCATGAAGGTCGCCGAACAGCGAACGCTTCCAGCCACCGAAGCTGTGGTAAGCCACCGGTACCGGCAGTGGTACGTTGACGCCGACCATGCCGACTTCAATCTCGTCACAGAACAGACGCGCCGCTTCACCGTCACGGGTGAAGATGCAGGTGCCATTACCGTATTCGTGATCGTTGATCAGCTTCATCGCCTCTTCCAGGCTGTTCACGCGAACCACGCACAACACCGGCCCGAAGATCTCCTCCTTATAGATGCGCATTTCAGGGGTGACGTTGTCGAACAGGCAGCCGCCGAGGAAGAAGCCCTCTTCGTTACCTGGAATGCTCAAGCCGCGACCATCGACCACCAGGGTCGCGCCCGCTGCTACGCCGTCATCGACATAACCGCTGACCTTGTCCCGCGCCTGACCGGTTACCAGTGGTCCCATGTCCAGCCCACACGAAGTGCCGGCACCGATTTTCAGCGCCTTGATCTGTGGAACCAGTTTCGCCACCAGCGCATCCGCCACCTGATCGCCGACACACACCGCGACCGAAATCGCCATGCAGCGCTCACCGCAAGAACCGTAAGCCGCGCCCATCAATGCGCTGACTGCATTGTCCAGGTCCGCATCCGGCATCAACACCGCATGGTTCTTCGCCCCGCCCAGCGCCTGTACACGCTTGCCACGCTTGGTACCTTCGGCGTAGATGTATTCGGCAATCGGCGTCGAGCCAACGAAGCTCAAGGCTTTGACTTCCGGCGCTTCAATCAGCGCGTCCACTGCGGTCTTGTCGCCATGCACCACACTCAGCACACCTTTCGGCAGACCGGCTTCCAGCAGCAGTTGGGCGATCAACAGTGTCGAGCTTGGGTCACGCTCGGACGGTTTCAAAATGAAGCAGTTACCGCAGACGATCGCCAACGGGTACATCCACAGCGGCACCATCGCCGGGAAGTTGAACGGCGTGATACCGGCAACCACACCCAGTGGCTGGAAGTCCGACCAGGCGTCGATGTTCGGGCCGACGTTGCGGCTGTACTCGCCCTTGAGGATTTCCGGCGCGGCGCAGGCGAACTCGACGTTCTCGATACCGCGCTTCAGTTCACCGGCGGCGTCTTCGAGGGTCTTGCCGTGTTCTTCGCTGATCAATTGCGAGATGCGCGCTTCGTTCTGCTCCAGCAGTTGCTTGAAGCGGAACATCACCTGGGCACGTTTGGCCGGTGGGGTGTTGCGCCATGCCGGGAACGCGGCCTTGGCGGCGTCGATCGCGTGTTGAATGGTTTCGCGGGTGGCCAGCGGCAGCTTGTGGATCGCCTGACCGGTAGACGGGTTGAACACATCAACCGCGCGACCGTTCTCGGTCACCAGTTCGCCATTGATCAAATGCGGGATAACGCTCATCGAAAACTCCTGAATTCTTGTGTACAGACGCCCGCATGGGGCGCCCGTTATTCGCAGGTATATATAGAGGGAAAAATCAGTCGAGCTTGTTCAGCACTTCGCCAACCGCGTCAAACAGACGATCGAGGTCTTGCGGCTTGCTGTTAAAGGTTGGGCCAAACTGCAGGGTGTCGCCGCCGAAGCGCACGTAGAACCCGGCTTTCCACAGGGCCATGCCGGCTTCGAACGGACGCACAATGGCGTCGCCGTCGCGGGCGGCAATCTGGATCGCACCGGCCAGGCCGTAGTTACGGATATCGATGACGTTCTTCGAACCTTTCAGGCCGTGCAGGGCATTTTCGAAATGCGGCGCGACTTCGGCCACGCTCTGCACCAGGTTTTCCTTTTGCAGCAGATCGAGTGCCGCCAGGCCAGCGGCGCACGCCACCGGATGCGCCGAGTAAGTGTAGCCGTGGGGGAATTCCACCGCGTATTCCGGCGTCGGCTGATTCATGAAGGTCTGGTAGATCTCGGAGCTGGCAATCACCGCACCCATCGGAATCGCGCCGTTGGTGACTTGCTTGGCGATGCACATCAGATCCGGGGTGACGCCAAAGCTCTCGGCGCCAAACATCGATCCGGTGCGGCCGAAACCAGTGATCACTTCGTCGAACACCAGCAGGATGTTGTGTTGATCGCAGATCTCGCGCAGACGCTTCAGGTAACCCTGAGGCGGAACCAGTACACCAGCGGAGCCGGCCATTGGCTCAACGAAGACCGCCGCGATGTTCGATGCATCGTGCAGTTCGATCAGCTTCAACAGTTCATCGGCCAGGGCGATGCCGCCCTGCTCCGGCATGCCACGGGAGAATGCGTTGCTGGCCAGCAGCGTGTGCGGCAGGTGATCGACGTCCATCATCGCCTGGCCGAACAGTTTGCGGTTGCCGTTGACGCCGCCGAGGCTGGTGCCGGCGATGTTCACGCCGTGATAACCGCGGGCACGGCCGATCATTTTGGTCTTGGTCGACTGACCTTTCAGACGCCAGTAGGCACGGACCATTTTCACCGCGGTGTCGGCACACTCAGAGCCGGAGTCGGTGAAGAACACGTGGTTCAGGTTGCCCGGGGTCAGATCAGTGATTTTTTCCGCCAACTGGAACGACAGCGGATGGCCGTACTGGAAGCCCGGCGAGTAATCGAGGGTGCCCAGTTGCTTGGCGACCGCTTCCTGAATTTCCTTGCGGGTGTGCCCGGCGCCACAGGTCCACAGACCGGACAGCGAATCGTAGATCTTGCGACCCTTGTCATCGAACAGCCAGCTGCCTTCGGCACCGACGATCAGACGCGGATCGCGCTGGAAGTTGCGGTTGGCGGTGTACGGCATCCAGTGCGCGTCCAGCTTCAGTTGGCTGGCCAGTGGCGACGGCGCGTTTTCAGGCATGTTCATCGGGCAAAACCTCGCAGGGCATAAGCATCAGGGAGATAAAAAGCGTTGTTGCAGCTAAATTGCCACGCGGATAAAGTCGGTGAAATCCAACTTTTCTAACCTTCAGTTAGAAGCCTGCTAAACAATGAGAACAACAGCATGAGCAGTCGTCGCCCCGATCCGCTGGCCCAGGTCAGTGATTTTGATATTCGCCTGCTGCGAATTTTCCGCAGTGTGGTGGAGTGCGGCGGCTTCTCGGCGGCGGAAACCGTGCTCGGTATCGGGCGCTCGGCGATCAGCCAGCAGATGAGCGATCTGGAACAGCGCCTCGGCCTGCGCTTGTGTCAGCGTGGCCGCGCCGGATTCTCGTTGACCGAAGAGGGCCGCGAGGTTTATCAGTCAGCGCTGCAACTGTTAAGTGCGCTGGAAAGTTTCCGCACCGAGGTCAACGGCCTGCACCAACACCTGCGTGGCGAGTTGATCATCGGCCTGACCGACAACCTCGTCACCCTGCCCCACATGCGCATCACCCACGCCCTCGCACAGTTGAAGGAACGCGGGCCGGACGTGCAGATCCAGATCCGCATGATCGCGCCCAATGAAGTCGAACAAGGCGTGCTCGACGGCCGCCTGCATGTCGGCGTGGTGCCGCAGGCCAGTGCACTGTCGGGGCTGGAGTATCAGCCGTTGTACAGCGAGCGCTCGCTGCTTTATTGCGCAGTGGGTCATCCGCTGTTTTATGTCGATGACAAGCAACTGGATGACGAGCGCCTTAATAGCCAGGATGCGATTGCGCCGACGTTCCGTTTGCCGGCGGAAATTCAGGCGCATTACCAGGCGCTCAATTGCACCGCCAGTGCGTCCGACCGTGAGGGCATGGCGTTTCTGATTCTGACCGGGCGTTATATCGGTTATCTGCCGGATCACTACGCCAGTCTGTGGGTGCAGCAAGGGCGCTTGCGTGCGCTGAAATCGACGACGCGTTTTTATGATTTGAGTCTGGCATCGGTCACGCGCAAGGGGCGGCGCCCTCATTTGGTGCTGGAAAGTTTTCTGGATAGTCTGGCGGCGACGCGTTGAAAGCAAGATCAACAGATCGCAGCCTCCGGCAGCTCCTACATTTGGCAATCGCAATCCCTTAAAGCTGAGCAAGTGGACAGGTTTTTGCAGTGAAGGGTGAACTCGATCCCTGAACAAGAAGCCAAACCCATGCAGCCAGATTCTGAACCGTCCAGCGAACTGATCTACGGCCTCGATGACCGCCCAAAACCACCGGCAGCTATCCTCGCCGCCCTGCAACACGTGCTCGCCAGTTTCGTCGGCATCATTACCCCGCCGCTGGTGATCGGCTCGGCTCTCGGCTTGACCACGCACTTGCCGTACCTGATCAGCATGGCGTTGATGGTTTCCGGGATCGGCACCTTTATTCAGGCGCGGCGGCCGTTCGGCATCGGCGCCGGGATGATCTGTTTGCAGGGCACCAGTTTCGCCTTCCTCGGCGCAGTGCTGTCGGCCGGGTTTCTGGTCAAGCAGCGCGGCGGCAGTCCGGAGGACATTCTGGCGATGATTTTCGGCGTGTGCTTTTTCGGCGCCGTGGTACAGATCGTCCTCAGCCGCTTCATCGGTCAGTTGCGCCTGGTTGTCACGCCGCTGGTGACCGGGATCGTCATTACTTTGATCGGCATCAGCCTGATCAAGGTCGGCATTACCGATCTGGGCGGTGGCTTCAATGCGCCGGACTTCGGCGCCCCGGGCAATCTCGCGCTGGGGGTGTTCGTGTTGCTGACGATCATCCTGCTCAACCGCTCGAACACGCCGTGGGTGCGGCTGTCGGCAATCATTATCGGACTGCTGCTCGGCAGTCTGGCCGCGTGGTTCAGCGGGAAACTGGTTCCGCAGGCATTGCCTGACTTGCCGCTGGTGAGTCTTCCTGCACCGTTCAAGTTCGGATTCAGCTTCGACTGGACGGCGTTCCTGCCGGTCGCGCTGATTTATCTGATCAGCACCATCGAAACCGTCGGTGACCTCACGGCCAATTGCATGCTCGCCCGTCAGCCGATCAGCGGTCCTTCTTATATAAGTCGTTTGCGTGGCGGTGTGCTCGGTGACGGCGTCAGCTGCATGATCGCCGCCACTTTCAGCGCCTTCCCCAACACCACGTTTGCGCAGAACAACGGCGTGATTCAGTTGACTGGCGTGGCCAGCCGCTATGTCGGGCTGTACATCGGCGCGATTCTGTTTTGTCTCGGCCTGTTCCCCATGATCGGCGCGGTGCTGCAGCAGATCCCGAAACCGGTGCTCGGTGGCGCCACCCTGGTGATGTTCGGCAGCGTCGCCGCAGCCGGGGTGCGGATTCTCGCGCAGTCGCCGCTGGACCGCCGCAGCATGCTGATCATCGCCACCTCGCTCGGCGTCGGCCTGGGCATCGCCGCGCAACCGAACCTGCTGCACCTGTTGCCGAAACTGGTGCAGAACCTGTTCGACTCGGCAATTACCAGCGGTGGCCTGACCGCGATCATCCTCTGCCTGTTGCTGCCGGAGGCGAAAACCTCGACCGTCGAATCCGGCGCATCGTTGAACAAGATCGAACAGGCGTAACGGTTTTATTGCATCAGGACTTGTCGGATGCCTGTGGGTGCGTTATCAACGCAACTGGTTGCACCCACAGACAAACCGGAAGTGCCTATGACCTTTGAAGTCCCAGCCCATGGCGGCAAACCCGCCAGCCGCATTCGTCAGAAGAACGAAGAGACCATCCTCAAAGCCGCCGAAGACGAGTTCGCCCGTCACGGGTACAAAGGCACCAGCATGAACACCATTGCGCAGAATGCCGGGCTGCCCAAAGCAAACCTGCATTACTACTTCACCAACAAGCTTGGGTTGTACGTGGCGGTGCTGAGCAACATCATCGAGCTGTGGGACAGCACCTTCAATACCCTGACCGCCGAGGACGATCCAGCCGAAGCGCTGACCCGCTACATTCGCGCCAAGATGGAATTCTCCCGCCGTCAGCCGCAGGCCTCGCGCATCTTTGCGATGGAAGTGATCAGCGGCGGCGAGTGTCTGACCGAGTATTTCAACCAGGATTACCGCGCCTGGTTCCAGGGCCGCGCGGCAGTGTTCCAGGCCTGGATCGATGCCGGCAAGATGGACCCGGTGGATCCGGTGCACTTGATTTTCCTGCTGTGGGGCAGCACCCAGCATTACGCCGACTTCGCCACGCAGATCTGTCGTGTCAGCGGGCGCAGCAAGTTGACCAAGCAAGACATGGAAGACGCCGGCAATAACCTGATCCGCATCATTCTCAAAGGCTGCGGCCTCACCCCGACTATTTAAGACGTTTATGCCTTTCACCCTCAGCGGTTTTTGCGAGTACCGCGAAGAGATTCGCAAGAGCCGCTTCATCACCTTCGCCGCGCCGATCGCCAGCCCCGCCGACGCGCAGGCGTTCTTCGAACAGCACAGCGACCTGAATGCCTCGCATAACTGCTGGGCGTGGAAACTCGGGGCGCAATACCGCAGCAACGACGATGGCGAGCCCGGCGGCACTGCCGGACGGCCGATTCTGGCAGCCATCGAGGCGCAGGATTGCGATCAAGTCGCGGTGCTGGTGATCCGCTGGTACGGCGGCATTCAACTGGGCACTGGCGGTTTGGCCCGGGCCTATGGCGGCGGCGCGAACAAGTGCCTGCACGCGGCGGCGAAAATCGAGTTGATCAGCCGTGTGCCGCTCAGTTGTGCCTGCGGCTTTGCCGAGCTGGCGCTGGTGAAGCTGCGGGTGGCGGACCTGGGTGGGTTGGTCGTCGAAGAAAACTTCACCGCCAATGGTGTTGAATTGCAGTTGGCGCTGGGTGAGGCGCAGATCGATTTGCTGCAAACGCAATTGGCGGATTTGAGCCGTGGGCGGATTGTGCTGCAGCGTTAGATGAGCAAAAGATCGCAGCCGTCGGCAGCTCCTACACAGGACTTTGCGTTTCCCCTGTAGGAGCTGCCGAAGGCTGCGATCTTTTAGGGCAGCCCACAATCTGCTTATTCCACGGAGTTGCCCACATCTGCTGTGCACCCGACTGTGGATAACCTGAGCACATCTGGCTGTAACCCTTCTGTCACGTGGCTTTGCGCGATTTGCTCACTTTTCGTCCACTCCACCTGAAAAAAGATTAATCCCGCGTAAAAACAAATAGTTAGCGCTGTTTATCACCAATGGAAGATAGCACCGCTGCGCTTATGCCAAGGATTCCCAATTGCACACAAATACTGTGGAGCAACCTGTGGATAACCCGTTCATGGCTGGCGCAGTCGCAGGGGCTGCATAGGCCCCACGCATTTGCTCGTTTTTTGATCAGTTGCCTACGGGCAAAACTGGAGCCTGATCAACGGCTTTGCTCTCAATTGGTGCCGTACCTCCCGAACATTTGCCCTTCGACGCTCTACAGTAACCGTTGCCGTACGAGGGTCGCCAAGGTTCCTGACTCAATGGCCAGGAAATTGCTTTATCCACAGGCACAACTCCAAGCCAGTCGAGCCTGTCATGCCAAGCCCAGATTCAACGCCGCGCCTGCAACTGCGCCAGATCAGCAAACGCTACCCCGGTTGTCTGGCCAATGACGCCATCGACCTGAGCATCGCGCCCGGAGAAATCCACGCCCTGCTCGGTGAAAACGGCGCGGGCAAAAGCACGCTGATGAAGATCATCTACGGCGTGACCCAGGCCGATGCCGGCGAAATGCTCTGGCAAGGTCAGCGGGTGAACATTCGTAATCCGGCGCAGGCCCGGCAGTTGGGGATCGGCATGGTGTTCCAGCATTTCTCGCTGTTCGAAACCCTCAGCGTCGCGCAGAACATTGCCTTGGCGATGGGCGCCAGGGCCGGCACGCCGAAACAACTGGAGCCGACAATTGCCGAAGTGTCGCGCCGCTACGGCATGGCGCTGGAGCCGGAGCGACTTGTCCACAGCCTGTCGATCGGCGAGCGGCAACGGGTGGAGATCATTCGTTGCCTGATGCAGGACATTCGCTTGCTGATTCTCGACGAGCCGACGTCGGTGCTGACGCCGCAAGAAGCCGAGGAATTGTTCATCACCCTGCGCCGTCTCGCCGCCGAGGGCTGCAGCATCCTGTTTATCAGCCACAAACTCGCAGAAGTGCGCGCGCTGTGCCATAGCGCCACGGTTTTGCGCGGCGGGCGGGTCGCCGGGCATTGCGTGCCGGCCGAATGCTCGGATCAGCAGTTGGCGCAAATGATGGTCGGCGAAGCGGCGGCACTGATTGGCGAATATCCGAAGGTCAGCGGTGGCGCGGCGTACTTGCAGGTCAACGGCTTGAGTTGGCACAACCCCGATCCGTTCGGCTGCTCGTTGAACGACATCAGCCTGCAAGTACGCAGCGGCGAAATCGTCGGTATCGCCGGGGTCGCGGGCAATGGCCAGGATGAGTTGCTTGCGCTGCTCAGCGGCGAGCAAACCCTGCCCCGCGACAGCGCGACATCGATCTGTTTTGCCGGGCAAGCGGTCGCCGCTTTGCGCCCGGATGCGCGGCGCCAACTCGGACTGGCGTTCGTCCCGGCAGAACGCCTGGGCCATGGCGCGGTGCCGGAATTGAGCCTGGCCGACAACGCCTTGCTCACGGCTTTTCAACAAGGGCTGGTCAGCAACGGTTTGATTGAGCGCGGCAAAGTCGAAGCCCTCGCCCAGCAGATCATTCAGCGTTTCGGGGTGAAAACGCCCGATAGCCAGACCGCCGCGCGCAGTCTCTCCGGCGGCAATCTGCAAAAATTCATTCTTGGCCGGGAAATCCTCCAGCAACCGAAACTGCTGATCGCCGCGCACCCGACCTGGGGCGTGGACGTGGGTGCCGCCGCGACCATTCACCGCGCGCTGATTGCCCTGCGCGATGCCGGCGCGGCGATTCTGGTGATTTCCGAAGACCTCGACGAACTGTTCCAGATCAGCGACCGCCTCGGCGCCCTGTGCGCGGGGTTTCTGTCACCGCTGCGAAACACCACCGACACCCTGCTGAGTGACGTCGGCGGCTGGATGGCCGGGCAATTCAACGACGCGCCTTCATCGGCCACGCTCTGACGGAGTTTCCCCCTATGTTGCTTTCCCTCGAACCCCGTGGCCAGCAATCGCGCCTGATGCTGTGGTGCTCGCCGTTGCTGGCGGCGCTGCTGACATTGGGTTGCGGCTCGCTGCTGTTCATCGCCCTCGGCCATGACCCGCTGCAAACCTTGCACACGCTGTTGATCGCGCCGATCAGCGACCTGTATGGCGTCTCCGAATGGTTGGTCAAGGCGCTGCCGATTCTGCTTTGCGCACTCGGTCTGGCCGTGGCGTATCAAGCGCGAATCTGGAACATCGGCGCTGAAGGTCAGTTGCTGTTCGGCGCGCTCGCCGGCAGTGCGCTGGCGGTGAACATCATCGATATGCAAAGCCATTGGGCACTGGTGCTGATCCTGCTCACCGGCACTTTCGCCGGTGCCGCCTGGGCCGGGTTGACGGCGTGGTTGCGCACGCGCTTCAACGCCAACGAAATCCTCACCAGCATCATGCTCAACTACATCGCACTGAACCTGTTGCTGTTCTGCGTGCACGGGCCGCTGAAGGATCCGGCCGGCTACAACTTTCCCGAGTCGGCGATGTTCGGCGACGCCAGTCGCCTGCCGCTGCTGATGGAGGATGGTCGGGTGCATGCCGGGGTGTATTTCGCCTTGCTCGCGCTGGTCGCGGTGTGGGTGTTGTTGCAGAAAAGCTTCGTCGGTTTTCAGATCAAAGTGCTCGGTCTGGATAAACGTGCGGCGGGGTTTGTCGGTTTTCGCGAGAAACGCCTGATCTGGCTCGCGCTGTTGATCAGCGGCGGTTTGGCCGGGCTGGCCGGGGTCTGCGAAGTGACCGGGCCGATTGGGCAATTGGTGCCGCAAGTGTCGCCCGGTTACGGCTATGCAGCGATTACCGTGGCGTTTCTCGGGCGGTTGAACCCGATCGGGATTCTGTTCTCAAGCTTGCTGATGGCGCTGCTGTACATCGGCGGCGAAAGCGCGCAAATGACCCTCAACCTGCCGCAAGCCATCACCCAATTGTTTCAGGGAATGATGCTGTTTTTCCTGCTGGCCTGCGACGTGCTGATTCTCTATCGGCCACGCCTGAAACTGCGCTGGGCACGGCGCACCTCGACCACCGCCGTAACCGCCGGAGCGCTGTGATGGATATCGATCTGCTGAGCAATATTTTCTACGCCATGGTGCGCTGCGGCACGCCACTGCTGTTGGTGGCACTGGGTGAGTTGATCTGCGAAAAGAGCGGCGTGCTCAACCTCGGCCAGGAAGGGATGATGCTGTTTGGCGCGGTGATCGGTTTTATCGTCGCCCTCAACAGCGGCAACCTGTGGCTCGGCGTGTTGTTGGCGATGCTTGCGGGGATGCTGCTGTCGTCGCTGTTTGCCTTGGTGGCGCTGGTGTTCAATGCCAATCAGGTGGCGACCGGGCTGGCGCTGACGATCTTCGGCGTGGGCCTGTCGACCTTCGTTGGCGCTGCATGGGTCGGCAAGCCACTGGTTGGATTCGAACCGTTGGCGATTCCTTACTTGAGTGAGATTCCACTGATCGGCCGCATGCTGTTTGCCCAGGATCTGCTGGTGTATCTGTCGTTCGCGCTGTTTGCGCTGGTGGCGTGGGTGATCATTAAAAGCCGTGTCGGCTTGATCATTCAGGCAGTCGGCGAGAACCCGGACGCGGCCAGTGCAATGGGCCTGCCGGTGCTGACCGTGCGCACCCTGGCGGTGCTGTTCGGCGGGGCGATGGCCGGTCTGGCCGGTGCCTATCTGTCCCTGGCTTACACGCCGATGTGGGCCGAGAACATGACCGCCGGACGCGGCTGGATCGCCTTGGCGCTGGTGGTATTTGCCAGTTGGCGGGTGTGGCGGCTGTTGCTCGGGGCTTACCTGTTCGGACTCGCCAGCATCCTGCACCTGGTGGCGCAGGGGTTGGGGCTGGCGATTCCGTCGAGTCTGCTGGCGATGCTGCCGTATGTGGCGACGATTGTGGTGTTGGTGCTGCTGTCACGGGATGCCGCTCGGACTCGATTGTATGCGCCGGTGTCGTTGGGGCAGCCGTGGCAGGCCGGGCATTAGGGTGGTGATGTCACTGGCCTCATCGCTGGCAAGCCAGCTCGCACAGTGGCAGTGTTGTCTACATGACTTGCGGACACCGATGAGCGGCCCGCGAATTTGAGAAGCAAGCATGCTAAAGCCTGGAGTATGCTCCGGGGTCAACAGCTCTTTTGAGAGCCGGTTCGATGTGCTGCGACGAGCGTTGCTACAACGACTCGGTCAGGCGTGTCCATTGAATCCGTGAACCGTAACTTTCAAGGAATTCCGTCATGTCCCAGGCAAAACACGCACTGATCATCGGCGCCTCCCGCGGCTTGGGCCTCGGGCTGGTGAAAACCCTGCTGGCCGACGGCTGGCAAGTGACCGCTACCGTGCGCAATCCGCAAAAGGCCGAGGCGCTGCAAGCGCTGGGCAAGGTGCGGATCGAGAAACTCGACATGGACGACCAGCAAGCGGTGATCGCCCTGAGCCAGCAGCTCAAGGGCGAGACTTTCGACCTGCTGTTCGTCAACGCCGGGGTCAAAGGTCCGGAGGTGCAAACCCCGGGCGGCGCGACCCTGGCCGAAGTCGGCCAGTTGTTCTTCACCAACGCCGTGGCGCCGATCAACCTGGCGCAGCGCTTCGTCGGGCAGATCCGCGACGGCAGCGGCGTGCTGGCGTTCATGAGTTCCGGTCTGGGCAGCGTGACCGTACCGGACGCGCCGGAGCTGGCGCTGTACAAGGCCAGCAAGGCTGCGCTGAACTCCATGACCAATAGTTTTGTCACCCAGTTGGGCGAGCAGAAACTCACCGTGCTGTCGCTGCATCCGGGCTGGGTAAAGACGGACATGGGCGGTGAAGGTGCTGACCTGGATGTCGAGACCAGCACCCGTGGGCTGATTGATCAGGTGAATGCGTATACCGGCAAGGGTGGGCATCATTTCATCAACTACAAGGGTGAAACCATTCCCTGGTAAACACTGAAAACCACCTGTAGGAGCTGCCGCAGGCTGCGATCTTTTGATTGTAAAAAACAAGATCAAAAGATCGCAGCCTTCGGCAGCTCCTACAGAGGGTGATGTGTTGGCTTGTCGGGTTGGGCTTGCCCGCTGTCGCGATTTGTTTGAAACTCCGCACCTCGTCCATCGCGGCGACCCTGGATCAGCAGACAGGGCAACACTGAGCTGGCAACCCTGAACCCCACTTTCAGAGGAGCCGGCCACAATGCCTGCGACCCGTACCTGGTTAAAAAATCCCCTCGCCATTTTCACGGCCAACGCGCTCGACGCCCGTGGCGGCCTGGTGCTGCAAGACGGCGTGATCGTCGAAGTGCTGGCAGCCGGTCAGCAACCGTCCGCGCCGTGCAATGAAGTGTTCGATGCCCGCGAGCATGTGATCCTGCCTGGCCTGATCAACACCCACCACCATTTCTATCAAACCCTGACCCGCGCCTGGGCGCCGGTGGTCAATCAGCCATTGTTCCCGTGGTTGAAAACCCTGTATCCGGTGTGGGCGCGGCTGACTCCGGAAAAACTCGCCCTCGCGACGAAAGTGGCTTTGGCTGAATTGCTGCTGTCGGGTTGCACCACCGCCGCCGACCATCATTACCTGTTCCCGGACGGCCTGGAAAACGCCATCGACGTGCAAGTCGACACCGTGCGTGAACTGGGCATGCGCGCCATGCTCACGCGCGGTTCGATGAGCCTCGGCGAGAAGGACGGCGGCCTGCCGCCGCAGCAGACCGTGCAGGAAGGTCAGGTGATTCTCGACGACAGTCAGCGTCTGATTCACGAGTACCACGAGCGCGGCGATGGTGCACAAATCCAGATCGCTCTGGCGCCTTGCTCGCCCTTTTCGGTGACCCCGGAAATCATGTCGGCCAGCGCCGAACTGGCGAATAAACTCGACGTGCGTCTGCACACCCATCTGGCCGAAACCCTCGACGAAGAGGATTTCTGCCTGCAGCGTTTCGGCCTGCGCACCGTGGATTATCTGGACAGCGTCGGCTGGCTCGGCCCGCGCACCTGGCTGGCCCACGGCATTCACTTCAACCCGGACGAAATCGCTCGCCTCGGCCAGGCCGGCACCGGTATCTGCCATTGCCCGAGTTCGAACATGCGTCTGGCCTCCGGCATCTGCCCGAGCATCGATCTGACCGATGCCGGCGCGCTGTTCGGTCTCGGCGTGGATGGTTCGGCCTCGAACGACGCGTCGAACATGATCCTCGAAGCGCGGCAGGCGTTGTACATCCAGCGTCTGCGTTACGGCGCGGAGAAGATCACCCCGGAACGCGTGCTCGGCTGGGCAACCAAAGGCTCGGCGAGCCTGTTGGGGCGTACCGACATTGGCGAGCTGGCGGTGGGCAAGCAGGCGGATCTGGCGTTGTTCAAGCTCGATGAGCTGCGTTTCTCGGGCAGCCATGATCCGATTTCGGCGCTGCTGTTGTGCGGTGCCGATCGTGCGGATCGGGTGATGATTGGCGGCCAGTGGCGGGTGATTGATGGCCACGTTGAAGGACTGGATCTCAAAGGCCTGATCGCCGATCACAGCCAGGCGGCTCGGCAGTTGATCGCCGGCACCTGATCCGATCACCAATCCCTGTGGGAGCGAGCTTGCTCGCGAAGGCGTCGTGTCAGTCAGTACTTGAGTTGACTGATACTCCGCTTTCGCGAGCAAGCTCGCTCCCACAGTTGTTTTGCGTCGGGTTCAGAGGCCGAGCAGCGACAGCATGATAAACGTCGCAAACAGCACAAAGTGAGTCATGCCTTCGATGGCATTGGTCTCGCCGTCATTCAGGTTGATCGCACTGACAATCAGCGTGATGAAGATCATCACCGTCTGCACCGGGGTCATCGCCATTTGAAATGGCTGGCCGGTGTACAGCGCCATCGCTTCCATCACCGGCACGGTCAAAATCACCGTCGACAGTGACGCGCCCATCGCAATATTCACCACCGATTGCATGCGGTTGGCCAACGCGGCACGCAACGCCGTCAGAATCTCCGGCGCTGCGGAAATCGCCGCCACCAGAATCGCCGTGATCACCGGCGGTGCGCCCGTACCTTCCAGACCCAGATCGAGGGTCTTGGACATCACTTCGGCCAGTGCGCCGATCACCACCACGCCGAACACCAGAATGCCGATCGACCAGGTCAGGCTCAGCGGTTTCGGTTCATCTTCCACCGGCTCTTTCTTGCGGCGTTTGTCCGGGTAGCTGTAGCTGAAAAAATAACTGTGCGGCCCGACCTGCATGCGCAGGAACAGCGCGTAAAGCACCACCATCGCACCGATGGTGAACGCTGAATAAACCTTCCAGTTGGCCGCCGGAATAAACTCCGGCACCACCATCGACACGCCCATGGCGGTGAGGATCATCACGCTATAGCTGCGCGCCGAATCATCGTTGTACGACTGCTCGCCATGCTTGAGTCCACCCATCAGCGCGGCAAGGCCGAGGATGCCGTTGATGTCGAGCATCACCGCCGAATAGATCGTGTCACGCACCAGCGTGGCGGACGCCTCGTTGCTCATCATGATCGCCAGGATCACCACTTCCACCAGCACCGCAGCGAGGGTCAGGATCATCGTGCCATAGGGGTCGCCGACTTTTTCGGCGAGCAGTTCAGCATGATGGGCAACGCGCATCGAAGCCGCGACGATGAAAGCGATCAGCACCAGACCGCAGATCAGCGCAACGATCTGGCCGCTGTGCAGCATCCAGTGTTCCAGCGGATAGGCGATGCACGCGGCAATCACCGCCAGCAGCAGAAAGCTTTCTTGCTTGAGGATCGTGAGCATGGCGGGCCTTTTTGCCGAGAGGTTCGAATGAGCTACTGACTGCGGCGCGGCGCTAACGTTTCGTTACACCTTAGCGCACCAGCCGATAGCGTGAATCCGCTGACTTGCACTGCGTTGGTTCCGGCGCTGAAAAGATCGCAGTCTGCGGCAGCTCCTACAGGTTTCCCATTCCCCTGTAGGAGCTGCCGCAGGCTGCGATCTTTTGCTTTGTTGTCCTGTTGGTCAGCAATTTGCATTGCCCCTGACCACACACAACAAAATGGAGCTCCAATTCATGCAAATACGTCCGCTGCACAAACTGCTGTGCGCCGCCATCGGTCTGGGGATCAGCCTGAGCGCCAGCGCTGCCGATCCGCTGAAGGTCGGTTTCGTCTACATCGGCCCGATCGGCGACCACGGCTGGACGTATCAGCATGAACAGGGGCGCAAGGCACTGGCGGAGAAATTCGGCGCGCAGATCAGCACCAATTACGTCGAGAACGTGGCCGAGGGCGCCGACGCCGAGCGGGTGATCCGCAACATGGCCAAGGACAACTACGACCTGATTTTCACCACCTCCTTCGGCTACATGAACCCGACGCTGAAAGTCGCCAAACAGTTTCCCAAGGTGACCTTCGAACACGCCACCGGCTACAAGCAGGACAAGAACCTCGGCACCTATCTGGCGCGCACCTACGAGGGTCGTTATGTCGGCGGTTTTCTCGCGGCGAAGATGACCAAGAGCAAGAAGATCGGCTACGTCGCTTCGTTCCCGATTCCGGAAGTGATCCGCGACATCAACGCCATCCAGCTGGCGCTGAACAAGTACAACCCTGGCACCGAGATCAAGGTGGTGTGGGTCAACTCTTGGTTCGACCCGGGCAAGGAAGCCGATGCCGCCAACGCGCTGATCGATCAGGGTGTGGACGTAGTGTTCCAGCACACCGACAGCCCGGCGCCGATTCAGGCCGCCGAACGGCGTGGCGTGTACGCCGTGGGTTACGCCTCGGACATGGCGCACTTCGGCCCGAAAGCGGTGCTGACTTCGATCGTCAACGACTGGGCGCCGCACTACATTCAAGCCACGCAAAGCGTGATCGACCACAGCTGGAAATCCCAGGATTACTGGGGCGGGCTGAAAGAAGGCACGGTTGAACTGCCGATCAGCGAGCTGGTGCCGGCACCGGTGAAAGCCGAGGCCGAACAGATCATTGCCGACATCAAGAGCGGTAAGTTGCAACCGTTCACCGGGCCGATCAAGGATCAGGCCGGCGTGGAGAAAATCCCGGCCGGTGTGAGCGCAACCAATGCCGAACTGGCGTCGATGAACTACTACGTTGAAGGCATGAAGGCCGAGATGCCGAAGTAATCTCTTCAAACTTGCATCGTCCCTGTGGGAGCTGGCTTGCCAGCGATGGGGCCCTCACATTCAACATCATTGTTGCCTGTCAGACCGCTATCGCTGGCAAGCCAGCTCCCACATTTGATCTTCGGCGTTCTCAAGGATTGTGTATGGATCAGCTTCCGGTCATCGACATCAGCCCGCTCTATTCCACCGACCAAAACGCTTGGCCCGCCGTCGCCGCGCAGATCGACCAGGCCTGCCGCGAATGGGGCTTTTTCTACATCAAGGGCCACCCGATTTCCGCGCAGCGCATCGACTCGCTGCTCGACCACGCCCAGCGTTTTTTTGCGCAACCGGCAGAAGAAAAACTGCGGATCGACATCACGCAGACCCGCCACCATCGCGGCTACGGCGCCATCGCCACCGAACAGCTCGACCCGGACAAACCCAGCGACCTCAAGGAAACCTTCGACATGGGCCTGCACTTGCCGGCGGATCATCCCGACGTGCTCGCGGGAAAACCGCTGCGCGGGCCGAATCGTCATCCTGCACAAGCAGGCTGGGAAGCGCTGATGGAGCAGCACTACCTCGACATGCAGGCGCTCGCGCAAACCCTGCTGCGGGCGATGACGATTGCGCTGGGGATCGAACGCGACTTCTTCGATTCGCGCTTCGTTGAGCCGGTCAGCGTACTGCGGATGATCCACTACCCACCACGCCACACCGCCAGCAGCGCCGCACAGCAAGGCGCCGGAGCGCACACCGATTACGGCTGCATCACCCTGCTCTACCAGGACAGCGCCGGCGGCCTGCAAGTGAAGAACATCAACGGTGAATGGATCGACGCGCCACCGATTGACGGCACCTTCGTGGTCAACCTCGGCGACATGATGGCACGCTGGAGCAACGACCGTTATCGCTCGACGCCGCACCGGGTCATCAGTCCGCTGGGAGTGGATCGCTATTCGATGCCGTTCTTCGCCGAGCCGCACCCGGACACACGTATCGAATGCCTGCCCGGTTGCCAGGACGCACAGCATCCGGCGAAATATCCGACCACCACCTGCGCCGAATTCCTGCTGTCGCGCTTCGCCGATACCTACGCCTATCGGCGCGAGCCGCAAGCGGTGTGATGGATCGCTTGGTCAGGTTTTGCCAATTGTTTCGGCGCGCATCTGTAGAATGGCCGCCATCTGCACCTGATGAGAAAAGAATATGTACGATTGGCTCAACGCCCTGCCCAAGGCCGAACTGCACCTGCATCTGGAAGGCTCGCTGGAGCCTGAGTTGCTGTTCGCCCTGGCCGAACGCAACAAGATCGCCCTGCCGTGGAGCGATGTCGAAACCCTGCGCAAGGCCTACGCCTTCAACAACCTGCAGGAATTCCTCGACCTGTATTACCAGGGCGCCGATGTGCTGCGCACCTCGCAGGACTTCTACGACCTGACCTGGGCCTACCTGCTGCGCTGCAAAGCGCAGAACGTGATTCACACCGAACCATTCTTCGACCCGCAGACCCACACCGACCGTGGCATCCCGTTCGAAGTGGTGCTCAACGGCATCGCCGCGGCACTCAAGGATGGCGAGCAGCAACTGGGCATCACCAGCGGTTTGATCCTGAGCTTCCTGCGCCACCTGAGCGAAGACGAAGCACAGAAAACCCTCGATCAGGCGCTGCCGTTCCGTGATGCGTTTGTCGCCGTCGGCCTCGACAGCTCCGAGATGGGTCACCCGCCAAGCAAGTTCCAGCGTGTGTTCGACCGCGCCCGCCACGAGGGTTTCCTGACAGTCGCCCACGCCGGTGAAGAAGGCCCGCCGGAGTACATCTGGGAAGCCATCGACCTGCTGAAGATCCAGCGCATCGACCATGGCGTACGCGCCATCGAAGACGAGCGCCTGATGCAGCGGATCATCGACGAGCAGATCCCGTTGACTGTGTGCCCGCTGTCGAACACCAAGCTCTGCGTGTTCGATCACATGTCGCAGCACAACATCCTCGACATGCTCGAGCGTGGGGTGAAGGTCACCGTCAACTCCGATGACCCGGCGTATTTCGGCGGCTACGTCACCGAGAACTTCCACGCGCTGCACGAACACCTGGGCATGACCCAGGATCAGGCCAAGCGCCTGGCGCAGAACAGCCTGGATGCGCGTCTGGTAAAACCGTAAAAACGCTGAAGTTCCAATGTGGGAGCGAGCCTGCTCGCGAAGGCTTCGTGTCAGTCACAGTTTGAGTTGTCTGACACACGCCTTTCGCGAGCAGGCTCGCTCCCACATTTACACCGGTGTCGACTCTGTAAGCTCTTCCAGCGTCTTGCCCCGCGTCTCCATTCCGAACAGCCACACCACCCCCGCCGCAATCGCAAAGCACAGCGCCCCCAGTGCAAACACTCCGCCCTGCCCGGTAATCGGGAACACCAATCCGGTCACCAACGGCCCGAGCAGCGAACCGACACGCCCAATCGCCGAGGCAAAGCCCGAACCTGTGGCGCGCGCCGAAGTCGGGTACAACTCCGGCGTATAGGTGTAAAGCACCGCCCACATGCCGAACAGGAAAAACTGCATCAACAATCCCGAGCCGATCAGCAGCGCGACATTGCCCCCAAACACCGCACTCTGGCCGTAGATGAACGCCATCACCCCGCCGCCCAGCAGCGTGACGATACACACCGGTTTACGCCCCCAGCGTTCCACCAGCCACGCCGCCATCAGAAACCCGGGAATCCCGCCCAGTGAAATCAGCACGGTGTAATACACCGACTGGGTCACGGCGAAACCCGACTGCTGCAACAAGGCACTGAGCCACGACGTCAGCCCGTAAAAACCGAGCAAGGCGAAAAACCACAGGCTCCAGATCATCGTCGTGCGCTGGCGGTATTGCGGCGACCAGATCTGCTGCAGGGCCGAGAAGAAGTTGCCCGGCGGCGTCACTGTCCTTGGCAGGCGCACCGGCTCAGGCAATGTCGCAACGCCAAGAGACGTGCGCACCCGTGCCTCGATGGCGCCGAGGACTTTGTCCGCCGCTGCGTGACGTCCGGCCTGCTCCAGCCAGCGCGGTGATTCGGGAATGAAAAAACGGATCGCCAGCACAAACACCGCCGGTACCGCCAACACCAGGAAGATGTCGCGCCAGCCAATCAATGGCAGCAGGAAGTAAGACAGTACGCCGGCAGCGACAAAACCCAATGGCCAGAAACCGTCCATCAACGCGATGTAGCGACCGCGCCGTTGCGCCGGGATCAGCTCCGAGAGCATCGACTGCGCAATGGGAAACTCCATGCCCATGCCGATCCCCAGCAGGATGCGGAACAGCGTCAGGCTCTCGACCGTTTGTGCGGTCGAACACAGATAACTGGCCACGCCCCATAGCACGATGCTCCACTGAAACACCGGTTTGCGTCCGAAGCGGTCGGCGAGCATGCCCGACAGCGATGCCCCCAGCACCATCCCGAAAAAACTCGAACTGGCGAGCAGGCCGGCTTGTGCACTGCTCAGGCCAAACTCGCTTTTGATCGAGCCGAGCAGGAACGTCATCATGGCCAGGTCCATGGAATCGAAAAAGAACGCCAAGGCGATGATGATGAAAATGACCCGGTGATAACCGCTGAGCGGCAGCCGTTCCAGGCGTTCTGCCGCGCTGAAGTTTCGCGTATCCATACCTCATCCCCCATCCACGAAGTGTGCGGACCGAGTGTGCGCGATAACGCCTCAACGCTTTTTCTGGATACGACCTGTTCGCAGTCACAGGCGACGCAAGCCACGAAGTATTGATCGGCGAACGCTCTATTACGCCAGTTCCAGCTCGACTTCCTTGGCGAAACAGTGGATTTCCCGCTGTCCGGCCGGCGTGACTTGCAATGCGCGAGAATCCTTGGGCAGCACCAGCCAGCCGGACTGCATGAACAATTGCAGCAACGCGGCGCCCAGTGAACCGCCCAGATGCGGACGGCGTTCGCTCCAGTCCGGACAGGCACACGCCACCTGGGCCTTGCGATGGGCCAGGGCCTGAATGAACACCCCGCGATTCGCCAGCTGCGTCGAGCCTTTGAGCGTCACCACGACCCGCTGCTCGATCTGTTCGATCCAACCGGCATCAAGCAAACGCTGGTACAGATCGGCGGCCAGCGTGCCGCCCAAATGATCATCGCAAAAGCGCGCACGCAGCAGCGAGGACGGTGCGGTTCGTGGATTGTTGATCGGCGTCGAGCGTTTGAATACGTGAGGGACGTCCCGCGGCGCACTGGCAATCGTGGCACTGGCCAGGGCTTCAATGGCAGCTGCGATTTCCGGAGCCGCCAGACGGAAGAAGCGCTTGCGTCCACGGACCTCGACTTTCAACAGGCCACCCGCGGACAAACGCCCCAGATGCGCACTGGCCGACGACGGCGACAGCCCTGCCAGCAGCGCCAGCTCCTCGGTCTGGCGGGCCGAGCCATCCATCAACGCCCACATCATCGCGCTGCGCTTGGGGTCGGCCAGCAGCGTGGCGATCTGGCTGATGCAAGGTGCATGTTCCATGTATTCACTCCCTGTTGAATCGTATCGTCTACTGCTCGAAGACATCTTGACCAGTAATGTGTCGTCGGCCAAGACGGGTAAAACGCCATGAGCCGGTGCAAGCCAGGTCAGCGCTGCCACACCCGTCGATGGCGTGTTCACAGCGTTTGTATGGCGCAGGCACGGCCCTGGAAAAACCGGCCTGATTCTGCCCTGGCCAGTTGTCGGTGCAGGTTTGAGGCGGTCGCTAGTATAAGCGGGATGCACGCTGCTTCCTGCGCCGTAGCTGACGCGAATGGTGATAGTTCCTGAGTGAAATTTCGCTAATTGCCTGCGACTAATGATCAAGTTTCGGGAAATTGGGAAATTGACTACTCAATTCGACGCATCGGCTGGCGAGCATTTCCCTTAAAAGGTTTACCGGCTTACTCAATTGCGCGCGATGGGCGCACAACAGATTCAGCGGAGCACGCTCGCAGAGAAGCTCCGGCAGCAACACTTTGAGGCGTCCGGCGAGGACATCGGTGCCGACATCGAGCCACGATTTATAAGCAATGCCCGCCCCCGCCACCGCCCACAACCGTACGACGTCGGCGTCATCACTGAAGCGATCACCACTGACCGTCAGACTGACTTCGCGCTTGCCGTCATGAAAACTCCAATGGTCATGCACGCGGCTGCCGAGCATGTACAGCAGGCAATTGTGCTGCGCCAATTGTTCGAGCTGACGCGGCTCGCCGTGGCGCGCCAGGTAGGCCGGCGAGGCGCAGAGCACGCGGCGATTGTCCGGGGCGATGGGCAGGGCCACCAGGCTCGAATCTTCCGGTTCGCCATAGCGCAGGGCGATGTCCACTGGCTGGCGGAACAGGTCGGCGATACGGTCACCGAGCAACAGGCGCACGGTCAGCTTCGGGTGCTCGCGCTGAAACTCGTCGAGCCACGGCAACAGCAGGTTGCGCCCGAAATCCGAAGGCGCCGATAACTGCAGGATGCCGCTGACCTGATCCTGCGCGCTGGAGAGAAAGCGCCGGCCCTCGTCCAGCGAACCGAGCGCGGCCCGGGCATATTCGAGAAAGCCTTCGCCCTCGGCGGTCAGGCGCAGGCTGCGGGTCGAACGCGCCAGCAAGCGCACGCCCAGTTGCTGTTCGATACGCTTGAGCGCGGCGCTGGCCACCGCGGCAGACATGTCCATCACCCGCGCGGCTGCCGACAGACTGCCCAGGTCCGCAGCGCGAACGAACAACTGTAAATCGTCGAAACGCAGCATTCTCAGCCTCGATTATCAAAATAAAATTGAAAGAGACTGCTCTTTTAGCCGGTTTTATCGCGCCGAGAAATAGCCAATGATTGGCCCAAGCCCATTTATCCCGCGACTGGAGCCAAACATGTCCCAAGCATTCACCGCCATCGCCACCCTGATCGCTAAACCCGGTCAGCAGGACACCCTCGAAAACGCCCTGCGCGCACTGGTTGAGCCGAGCCGCGCCGAGGAAGGCTGCGGCCAGTACGACCTGCACCGCGACCTCGCCGACCCGCTGACTTTCTATGTGATCGAACACTGGGCCAGCGAAGAAATCCTCCAGGCGCACAACGCCAGCGCGCACTTCCAGAATTTCCAGACCACAGCCGGCCACTGTATCGAACACTTCCAATTGAAACGCCTGGGCAGCATCGCCTGAGCCCTTCTTCTATTACCGCTACGGAGCAAGTCATGAAAGCCATCGCCTATTACGCTTCCCTGCCGATCAGCGACGAAAAATCCCTGCAAGACATCGAACTGCCGGAGCCGGTCGCCGGCCCGCGCGACCTGTTGGTGGAAGTCAAAGCCATCTCGGTCAACCCGGTCGACACCAAGGTGCGGCAGAACGTGGCGCCGGAAAACGGCGCGGCAAAAGTGCTGGGCTGGGACGTCGCCGGCGTGGTCAAAGCCGTCGGCAGTGAAGTGACGCTGTTCAAGGCCGGCGACAAGGTGTTCTACGCCGGCTCCATCGCCCGTGCCGGTGGCAACAGCGAACTGCACGTGGTGGATGAGCGGATTGTCGGCCACATGCCCAAGTCCCTGGGTTTCGCCGAAGCCGCTGCCCTGCCGCTGACCGCGATCACCGCGTGGGAATTGCTGTTCGAACGCCTGCAGATCCGTGAGGGCAAGACCGATGAAGGTCAAAGCCTGCTGATCGTCGGCGCCGCTGGCGGCGTCGGTTCGATCCTCACCCAACTGGCCCGCCAGTTGACCGGCCTGAAGGTGATCGGCACCGCGTCCCGCGCACAGACGCGCGACTGGGTGACTGAGTTGGGCGCCGATCTGGTGATCGATCACAGTCAGCCGTTGAGCGAAGAGCTAAAGCGCGCCGGCATCGATCACGTGACCCACGTCGCCAGCCTGACCCAGACCGATCTGCACCTCGATCAACTGGTCGAGGCCTTGGCGCCGCAAGGCAAACTGGCGCTGATCGACGATCCTAAGTCACTGGACGTGAGCAAACTCAAGCGCAAGAGCCTATCGCTGCACTGGGAATTCATGTACACCCGCTCGCTGTTCGAAACCCCGGACATGATCGAGCAGCACAAACTGCTCAACCGCGTGGCCGAGCTGATTGATGGGGGGACCTTGAAGACTACGGTGGGCGAGCATTTCGGCACGATCAATGCGGCGAACCTGCGACGCGCGCACGAGTTGCTGGAAAGCGGCAAAGCCAAGGGCAAAATTGTTTTAGAAAGTTTCTGAGAATCCGACGGCCGCAATCAGCGCCAGACCCGTTGAGGGCTGGCGCTGTTTTTTGCCGTCAGTCAGATGCTTCTCCGTTGTCACAAATGCGATCGTATTCAGGTCTACAATCGAAACCTCTGCGATGCATCTTTTACACAAGGGAGGTCAGCAATGAAGATCCTGATAAAAGAAGTGGCAAAGTCTCAATGGCAAGTTCGTCTGGACCAGCACGCCGTGACCTTTCGCAGTGAAGCCGAGGCGCTCGCCTTCACCCGCACCCTCGAAGCGCGCCTGCACGCGCCCCATCAGATTCCCCAGCCCGGACAACAACGCGCCGTCGGCTGAAGTTCAGGCTTCGGCCTGTGCTTGCGCCAGTGCCCGGGCATTCTGCAAACGCCGGGTGTACATCGCAATGCTCACCACCAGCAGTCCGCACAGGCTGATGACCATGGCCATCGGCATGGCGCTGCCGTCGTGCAGGACACCCACCAGCGAGGCCGCGCCGGAGGCCACGCTGAATTGCAGGCAGCCCATCAGCGCCGAGGCACTCCCGGCGCGCGCGCCCTGGCCGTTCATCGCGCATGCCGCAGCATTGGGCAGGATGCAGCCGAGGCTGGCAATACACACGAACAACGGAATCAACAGCGGCCACAATGCTTCGGTGTGCATCGCGCTGACCGCGAGCAGCGAAACGCCGGCCAACAGGTATACCCACACCGCTCGCGCCAGCAGGAAGGACGGACCGCGCTTGGCCAACAGCCGCGCGTTGACCTGAGCCACCAGAATGAAACCCGCTGCATTGGTGCCGAACAGCCAGCCGAAATGCTCGGCGGGTACGCCGTACAGTTTGATGAAGACAAATGGTGAACCGGCGATGTAGGAAAACATCCCGGCGACCGCGATACCGCCGGTCAGTGCGTGGCCGAGAAACACCCGGTCGCCGAACAACCGGCCGTATTGACGCAACGCACCGGACAGCGGCTGGCGCGGCACGTAGGCCGGCAGGCTTTCCGGTAACCCCAGCGCCACAGCGAGGCCGGCCAGTGCACTAAAGCCAGTCAGCACGAGGAAGATCGACTGCCAGCCCGTGGTGTTGACCAGCAGACCGCCGAGCAATGGTGCGAGGATTGGCGCCAAACCCATCACCAGCATCAACTGCGAGAAGACTTTCGCCGAACCGACGGCATCGCATTTGTCGCTGACCACCGCCCGGGAAATCACCATCCCCGCGCAGCCGCCCAAGGCCTGGACGAAGCGGGCCCCGATCAGCCATTGCAGATTCGGCGCATAGGCGCAGGCCAACGAGGCCAGCGTGAACAGGCCGACACCGACCAGCAGCGGCAGGCGCCGACCAAACCGGTCGGCCACCGGGCCATACAACAACTGCCCGATCGACAGACCGGCGAAATACGCTGCCAGTGTCAGCTGGACGTGCTTTTCATCGGTGCCAAAGGCCAGCGCCATTGACGGGAACGCCGGCAGATAGAAGTCGATCGCCAGCGGACCGAAGGCGCTCAAGGCACCGAGAATCAGAATGGTACGGAAGTTCATCAGGCATCCAGGTTGGATTGGAGTCGGCAGCCCGACAGTCTAGCCGCGCTGAGACACCTTGAACATTCCGATAGCTCGCTAACTATTAAAAATCAGGTGATTTACACCTGACCTGTGGCGAGGGAGCTTGCTCCCGCTGGACTGCGCAGCAGGCCCAGTGTTTTTCAATTGGAAAAAAAGGGCCGCTTCGCGACCCGGCGGGAGCAAGCTCCCTCGCCACAGGGACTTATCGTTATCCGGCGAGTTTTACCGGGTAGCCCTCTTCGCTGATGACCTCGATCACCTGCTCCGCGCTGAGCGAACTCTCGACGCCAACTTCTTTGGCTGCCAGATCGACCCGCACGCTGGCTGCCGGATCTTTCGCCTGCACGGCGTTGGTGATGGCTTTGACACAGTGGCCGCAGGACATGCCTTGAACGCTGAACACTTGCATGGAGGGACTCCTTTGAATGAGGTTGCCGGCAGTGTCGAGCTTGCCACCATGGCAAGGTCAAGTTCTGCGTAAAACTGCCGGGCTGGCAATCGGCGCTGCGCTCAGCCAAGCTGCGTGCATCAATGACTCAAATTCAGGAGATTCAGCCATGCGCTGGTCAGCTTTCAGCCTGTTTGGCTTGCTCAGCCTCTTTGCCGCCCTGCCTCAGGCCAATGCGACCGGCGAAGACTATGCGGTTCTGATCATCTCGCGCGAGCGCCTGGAAGTGCCGACTTCCTGCGAGATTGGCGTTTACGTCAATGATCAACTCGCTGGGCGTCTGCTGCAGGAACAGACGACTTCCTTTAACCTGCCCCACGGCACGCTGTCCATTCGTCTGAAACAATTGCCTGGCCAGGTGCCGGGTTGCCAGGCAGGCATGCTCGCGCCGCCCGCGCAGCAGATCTCGCTCAAGGCCGGCGATGTGCTCAAGTACCGGATCGCGGCCAACGCCAAAGGGCTGTACCTGCGACCTGCCGCCCTCGAATATTGAGTCAACGAAAAAGATCGCAGCCTTCGGTAGCTCCTGCATTGGAATGCAATCCACCTGTAGGAGCTACCGAAGGCTGCGATCTTTTGCTTTTCAGATTGGCGCTTGACCTTGCCCGCATGGCAAGGTTGATCCTTGTAGACATCTTCTACAGGGAGTAAGACCGATGTCCGATTCCATCACTTTCGATCTGCCGATTGCCGGCATGACCTGCGCCAGTTGCGCCGGGCGTGTCGAGCGGGCGTTGCGCAACGTCAGCGGCGCCAGTGGCGTCAGCGTCAATCTCGCCACCGAACAGGCCCGCGTCCAGGCACCCGGTGACCGTTTGCCGGCGTTGATGGAGGCGGTTGAACGCGCCGGTTACAGCGTCCCCCAACAAACCGTGGAACTGAGCATCGACGGCATGACCTGCGCCTCGTGCGTCGGTCGCGTCGAGCGCGCCCTGAACAAAGTCCCCGGGGTGAGGAGCGTCAGCGTCAACCTCGCCAACGAACGCGCCCACCTCGAACTGCTCGGTCAGATCGATCCGCAATTGCTGCTCGACGCCGTGAGCAAGGCCGGTTACTCGGCCAGCGTCTGGCAAGCCGAACATCCTGCAACTGATAACCAGCAACAGCGCCTGCAACATGAACGCTGGGCGCTGATCTGCGCCATCGCTCTGGCCTTGCCGCTGGTGCTGCCGATGCTGCTGCAACCATTCGGCATTCACTGGATGCTTCCGGCCTGGGCGCAATTTGCCCTTGCCACGCCGGTGCAATTCATTTTCGGCGCGCGATTTTATGTGGCCGCGTGGAAAGCCGTGCGTGCCGGCGCCGGCAACATGGACTTGCTGGTCGCCCTCGGCACCAGCGCCGGATATGGCCTGAGCCTGTACGAATGGGCCACCGCCGCCGGGCGCATGCCGCATCTGTATTTCGAAGCCTCAGCCGTGGTGATCGCCCTGGTGCTGCTCGGCAAATATCTGGAAAGCCGCGCCAAGCGCCAGACCGCCAGCGCCATCCGTGCCCTCGAAGCCTTGCGCCCGGAACGGGCGATTCAAGTCATCGATGGTCGCGAACAAGACGTCGCGATCAGCGCCCTGCGCCTTAATGATCAGGTGCTGGTCAAACCCGGTGAACGCTTCCCGGTGGACGGTGAAGTGCTGGAAGGCCAGAGCCACGCTGACGAAGCGCTGATCAGCGGCGAGAGCCTGCCAGTGCCAAAACAGCCGGGCGACCAGGTCACCGGCGGTGCGATCAACGGCGAAGGCCGATTGCTGGTGCGCACCACCGCCCTCGGCGCGGAAAGCGTGCTGGCGCGGATCATTCGGCTGGTGGAAGACGCCCAGGCAGCGAAAGCGCCGATCCAGAAACTGGTGGATAAAGTCAGCCAGGTGTTCGTGCCCACCGTGTTGCTGATTGCCCTCGTCACGTTGATTGGCTGGTGGCTGTACGGCGCGCCTATGGAAACCGCGTTGATCAACGCCGTCGCCGTGCTGGTGATCGCTTGTCCGTGTGCCCTCGGCCTCGCCACGCCGACAGCGATCATGGCCGGCACCGGTGTGGCTGCGCGTCACGGCATTCTGATCAAGGACGCCGAAGCGCTGGAGCGAGCCCATGAGGTCGACAACGTGGTCTTCGACAAGACCGGCACGCTGACGTCCGGTACGCCGCGCATCGCCCATTTCAGTGCGCTGGATAGCGATGAAAATACCCTGCTGACACTGGCCGGCGCCCTGCAACGCGGCAGCGAGCATCCGCTGGCCAAAGCCGTGCTGGACGCGGCCGCCGAGCGCGGGCTGAGCGTGCCCGATGTCAGCGACAGCCAGTCCCTGACCGGGCGCGGCATCGCCGGCCATCTTGACGGGCGGCGCCTGGCGCTGGGCAACCAGCGCTTGCTGGAGGAAAACGGCCTCAACGCGGGTGATCTCGCCGGGTCCGCCCGGGCCTGGGAAGAGGAAGGCCGGACCCTGTCGTGGCTGATCGAACAAAGCCCGCAGCCACGGGTGCTCGGGTTGTTCGCCTTCGGTGACACACTCAAGGCCGGCGCACTGCAAGCGGTGCAACAACTGGCCGCCCGGCGTATCCACAGCCATCTGCTGACCGGCGACAACCGCGGCAGCGCGAAAGTCGTCGCCGAGGCTTTGGGCATCGAGAACGTGCACGCCGAAGTGCTGCCCGCCGACAAAGCCGCCACCGTCGCCGAACTGAAGAAAACCGGCGTGGTGGCAATGGTCGGCGACGGCATCAACGACGCCCCCGCACTGGCCGCTGCCGACATCGGTATCGCCATGGGCGGCGGCACCGACGTGGCCATGCACGCGGCCGGCATTACTTTGATGCGCGGCGATCCACGACTGGTGCCCGCCGCGCTGGAGATCAGCCGCAAGACCTACGCGAAGATCCGCCAGAATCTGTTCTGGGCCTTCGTCTACAACCTGATCGGCATTCCGCTGGCGGCGTTCGGTTTTCTCAACCCGGTGCTGGCCGGCGCGGCAATGGCACTGTCGAGCGTCAGCGTGGTGAGCAATGCGCTACTGTTGAAAACCTGGAAACCGAAGGATCTGGAGGAGCACCGATGAACATCGGCCAAGCGGCCCGGCACAGTGGCCTGAGCGCAAAGATGATCCGCTATTACGAGTCGATCGGCCTGCTCAAGGCCGCCCATCGCACCGACAGCGGCTACCGTGTCTACAGCGATGATGACCTGCACACGCTGGCGTTCATCAAGCGGTCGCGGGACCTGGGATTTTCTCTGGAAGAAGTCGGCAAGCTGCTGACCTTGTGGCAGGATCGCCAGCGCGCCAGCGCCGATGTGAAAGCCCTGGCACGGCAGCATATTGACGAGCTGAATCAGAAGATCCGCGAACTCGGCGAGTTGCGCGACACCCTGCAGGACCTGGTCGAGCACTGTCATGGCGACCATCGCCCCGACTGCCCGATCCTCAAGGAACTGGCGTCGGGCTGCTGCGCGCAACCCGCCCGCGCCTGAGCGCCAACAGCTTAACGGTCAACAACGTACCAAGCGGGATGCCGTGGAACAGCAGCACCACGGCACCCGGCGTCCACCAGCCGTAGAACGGCGCGGCGATCAACATGCCGACACCGAACCCGGTCATTTGCAGCAAGGTCAGGAAGCTGAAAACCGGCAAGCGCAAATGCTCCGGTTCGCGTTGCAGGCGCGACATCAGGCCGACCTCGGAAATACCGTCACCCAACCCCGCTGGCAGGGAAAACAGCAGCAGCCCGAGAAGGCTGTGCTGCTGGAACATCAGGATAAAACCGCAGGACATCAACGCCACGCCGAAGAAATACCGTCGCTCCAGATCACGGTTATCCGTGCCTTTGAGGCGACTGGCAATCCGCGCACCCAGCAGTTTGCCGCTGGCCCACACCGCCAGCATCAGGCCGAGCGTGGTGCTGGCCGAATCGGGTGTCAGCAGTCTGGAGATGATCGGGAAGCCGACGTTGTGCGCGGCACTGCCCAAGGTGTCGGCCATGGTCACGGCGAGCATCGCCGCAATCACCGGAGCGCTGCGCAGGCCTTGTTTCAGGGCTGACCACTCGCCGCGTTCGTTGGTCGATTGTTCGCTGACGTCTGCAGCGGCGAAGCGCAACGGCGCAATCAACAGCGCCGCCAGCACATAGGTCAATGCGTTTAGCGCAAACACCGTTTCGAAACCGAATGCCGCCACCAGCAAGCCGGACACCAGGCTGGCACCGACCATTGCCGCCGATGAAGCCGAGGTGATCCAGGCATTGGTTTTCAGTAGCTGCGCGGCTTCGATCAGCCTCGGCAATTGACTGTTGAGGCCGATGGCGAACATCGAGTTGCCAAAGCCCAAACCGAAGGCAATCACCGGCAACAGCAACGCCTGCTGGCTCATCGGCAAGATCAACAGCAGGCCCAGCAACACCGCGCGCAGCAGATCGAAGGCAATCAGCGGCCCCCGGCCGTTCCAGCGCCGGTAAAAGCGAGTGCCAATCAGGCTGGCAAAAATCCCCCCGCCGACGCGGCTGGCGAGAAACACCCCGACGCTCATGGCGCTGTTGCTCAGCAGGTAAACGTAAGTCGCCAGCGCGACCATGTTGAGGAAAGCGCCGAAGTCGGAGATCAAACGGGCGCTGATGATGAGGCGGGCGTTCACATTCAATCCTTGAGTGTGCGAGGGGCGACAAGATTCCCACACACATTCCAGGAACACCACAAATCCCTGTGGGAGCGGGCTTGCCCGCGAAGGCGGTGTGTCAGCCAACAAGGATGGCGGCTGATACGGCCCCTTCGCGAGCAAGCCCGCTCCCACAGGGGATCTGCGGTGGTTCTGGAAATGCGGCAGGCACAAAAAAACCCGGCCGAAGCCGGGTTTCTGTTCATGCGCTTACTGCATCCACGGTGGTGGCGGTGGTTCGTCGGACTTGCCTTTGGGCGCATCGTCGGCGGCACGGATCGCCTGCTTGCGCTCTTCATCCAGACGCGCCGCTTCGATCTCGCGCAACACTCCGCCAACGTCGGCCAGGTCTTCAGGATCGTCGAACTCGCCGGTCAGCACACTGTTGGGGTGCAAGGTGCCGGCTTCGTACAGCGCCCACATTTCTTTCGCATAACGGGTTTTCTTCAGCTCCGGGGCAAAGCGCCCGAAGTACGAAGCCATGTTGCCCACATCACGCTCCAGCATGCTGAACGCGTGGTTGTTACCGGCGGCATCCACCGCCTGCGGCAGGTCGATGATCACAGGACCTGTCGGGGTCAGCAGCACGTTGAACTCCGAGAGGTCACCGTGCACCAGACCGGTACACAACATCAGCACGATCTGCGAGATCAGGAACGCGTGATATTCGCGGGCCTGATCCGGCTCCAGCACCACGTCATTCAGACGCGGCGCGGCATCACCGTATTCGTCGGCCACCAGCTCCATCAGCAGCACGCCATCGAGGAAATCATACGGCTTGGGCACTCGAACGCCAGCTCCGGCCAAGCGGAACAGCGCCGCGACTTCGGCGTTCTGCCAGGCGTCCTCGGTCTCCTTGCGACCGAATTTAGAACCCTTGGCCATCGCCCGCGCCTGCCGGCTGTTACGCACCTTGCGCCCTTCCTGATACTCGGCTGCCTGGCGGAAACTGCGTTTGTTCGCCTCCTTGTAGACCTTCGCGCAACGTAACTGGTTACCGCAGCGCACCACATAAACAGCTGCTTCTTTACCACTCATGAGTGGGCGCAGCACTTCGTCGACCAGACCGTCTTCGATCAGGGGTTCAATGCGTTTTGGAGTCTTCATCAGCTTTTATTGTGGGTCCTTTATTACCAAACACGCGAATGTCACTCGTTATACGGCAATCCTCGCGCTACGGGGAGGGGTTGCCGACCTGTGAACCCTGTGGATGCACACACTGTGCCGAAATAATCGACCGCTGCCGATCATAGCCGAGCCCACCGGACTTGTAGTGATCGGGCGTCGAGGGCATTTGCGACAGAATCTGACATCGCCTGCATTTCCCCCGGGGAATTGCGCTCAGCGTTCGATGATTGCGGTGACACCCTGGCCCCCGGCAGCGCAGATCGAGATCAGTCCTCTGCCTTTGCCCGCCGCATCCAGCAATTTCGCCAGATTGGCGACAATCCGCCCGCCCGTCGCGGCAAACGGATGCCCCGCCGCCAGCGAGCTGCCTTTGACATTCAAGCGGATGCGATCGATCGAACCGAGCGGCGCATCCAGTCCAAGACGGGTCTTGCAGTATTCGGGGTCTTCCCAGGCCTTGAGCGTGCACAGCACCTGCGCGGCGAACGCTTCGTGAATTTCGTAGTAGTCGAAGTCCTGCAAGGTCAGGCCATTGCGCGCCAGCAGACGCGGCACCGCATACACCGGCGCCATTAACAGCCCTTCGGCGCCGTTGACGAAATCCACGGCCGCCGCTTCACCGTCACGCAGATAGGCAAGGATCGGCAAACCACGCTCTTTCGCCCATTCTTCACTGCCCAGCAGCACCACCGAGGCACCGTCGGTGAGCGGCGTGGAGTTGCCCGCCGTCAGCGTCCCCTTCGCGCTTTTTTCGAAGGCCGGTTTGAGCGTGGCGAGTTTTTCCAGGGTCAGGTCCGGGCGCAGGTTGTTGTCGCGGGTCAGGCCGAGAAACGGCGTCATCAGGTCGTTGTGCCAGCCTTCGCTGTAGGACGCGGCGAGTTTGTGATGGCTTTCGAGGGCCAGTTGATCCTGCTCTTCACGAGGAATGTTCCAGGTCTGCGCCATCAGTTCGCAGTGCTGGCCCATCGACAGGCCGGTGCGTGGCTCGCCATTACGCGGAAATTCCGGAATCAGGTGCCGTGGGCGCAGTTGCAGCAAGGTTTTCAGTTTGTCGCCGGTGGTCTTGGCGCGGTTGGCCTGCAAGAGGATTTTGCGCAAGCCTTCGCTGACGCTGATCGGCGCGTCCGACGTGGTATCGACGCCGCCAGCGATGCCGCAATCGATCTGGCCGAGGGCGATTTTGTTCGCCACCAGCAGCGCCGCCTCCAGCCCGGTGCCGCAGGCTTGCTGGATGTCATAGGCCGGGGTGGCCGGTGACAGCCGCGAGCCGAGCACACATTCGCGAGTCAGATTCATATCCCGTGACAATTTAAGCACCGCACCGGCCACCACTTCGCCAATGCGCTGGCCGTGCAGGTTGTAGCGTTCGATCAGGCCTTCAAGCGCGGCAGTGAGCATCACCTGATTGCTGGCGGTGGCGTACGGCCCGTTGGAGCGGGCGAAAGGAATACGGTTACCACCGATGATGGCGACGCGGCGCAGCTGACTCATGAAAAGCTCCTTGTTTGATTTCAGACCTGAAAACAATCCCTGTGGGAGCGAGCTTGCTCGCGAAGGGCCGGCACATCCAACAGTTACATTGGCTGACAAGCCGCCTTCGCGAGCAAGCTCGCTCCCACAAGGTCCGCATTTGTCTGCAAGACCTGCTAAACCTCAGTGTTCTAGCGTAGGCCTTATTGCGTGGATCGAACGATTGATTGCCGTTGGTAGTCCACACTTTGAACCCCAACTTTTGGAGAGCGTTCCATGTCTGACCGCTATATCGACTTCGCCAACTCATCCATCGGCCACCGTCTGGTCGGGGCGTTGGGCCTGCCGTCGCCGGTGCGGCTGGAACGCTGGCAAGCCGGGCGCCTGCGTCCGGTAGACGGCGCGCTGCTGATCGGCGGCGGGCCGCTGGCCGAGCGGGTCATTGCATTCGCCAACCGCCTGACCGATGCGATCTACAGCTACGGCACCGAACCGTCGCTGGCCACCGCGTGGATTCCCGGGCACGGGCCGAAGCTCAAGGCCGTGGTGTTCGACGCCAGCGATCTGCAGCACACCGACCAGCTCAAACAGCTGCGTGAATTCTTCCAGCCGCTGATGAAAAACCTCGACCACAGTGCGCACCTGGTGATTCTCGGCCGCGCTCCGGAAACCCTGCGCGATCCCTTTGCCTCCAGCGCACAACGGGCACTTGAAGGTTTCTCGCGCTCGCTGGCCAAGGAGCTGCGCAGCGGCGGTACGCTACAACTGATTTATGTCGGTGAGGGCGCCGAAGAGCAACTGGAAGGCCCGCTGCGGTTTTTCCTCTCGCCGAAAAGTGCCTTCATCTCCGGGCAGGTGATTCGCCTGACCGTGTGCGCCACGCACGTCACAGACTGGACCCGGCCATTGGCCGGACGCAAGGCGTTGGTCACCGGGGCAGCTCGCGGGATCGGCGCATCCATCGCCGAAACCCTGGCCCGCGATGGCGCCGAGGTGATTCTGCTCGACGTGCCGCCGGCCAAGACCGATCTGGAAGCCCTCGCCGCACGGCTAGGCGGCCGCGCTATCACCCTCGACATTTGCGCTGAAGACGCCGCTACGCAATTGATCGAACAACTGCCGGACGGTCTCGACATTCTGGTGCACAACGCCGGGATCACCCGCGACAAGACCCTGGCCAACATGACCCCGGAATTCTGGGATGCGGTGCTGGCGGTCAACCTCAATGCGCCGCAGGTGCTGACCAAGGCCCTGCTCGACAGCGGCAACTTGCACGACAACGCGCGGGTAATTCTGCTGGCGTCGATCAGCGGCATCGCCGGCAATCGCGGACAGACCAACTACGCCGCGAGCAAGGCCGGCCTGATCGGCCTGGCCCAGGCTTGGGCGCCGACACTGCTTGAACGCGGCATCAGCATCAACGCCGTGGCCCCGGGCTTCATCGAAACCCAGATGACCGCGCACATTCCGTTCGGCCTGCGTGAGGCCGGGCGACGCATGAGTTCGTTGGGCCAGGGCGGTTTGCCGCAAGACGTCGCCGAAGCCGTCGCGTGGCTGGCCCAACCGGGCACTGGCGCGTTCACTGGACAGGCGCTGCGGGTCTGTGGACAAAGTGTTCTGGGGGCGTAGACATGAGCATTGAATGGCACACCCTCGACCGCGAACCGAGCCTGCCCGGCCTGTATGCGCGGGCCGCGACCCGACGCAAGATCACCGGCACCCGACTGCCCGACAGCGGCTTGCGCTGCTGGATCGATGTCGACGGCCAGAAGCTGGCGGCCTATCGCAAGGTCTGCGGCTTTGCCGATGACGGCCTGCTGCCGCCGACTTATCCACACATCCTCGCGTTCGCCCTGCAAATGCAATTGCTCACGCAGAAGGATTTTCCGTTCCCGCTGCTGGGGTTGATTCATCTGAGCAACCGCATCCGTGTATGGCGGCCGATGGGCGGAATCAGTCGCGCACAAGTCAGCGTCTGCGTGCACAACCTGCAGCCACATCCCAAAGGGGCAACCTTCGATATGTTGACCACCCTCGATGATCAACTCGGGCCGCTGTGGGAAGCCGAAAGCCAGATGCTTTGTCGTGGCGTGAAACTCGACGGCGAACCGGTCGAACAACAGTGGGAACCTGCGCAGGCCCTGACCCAGGTGGCGCAGTGGAAAGCGCCGGCCGATATCGGTCGGCAGTACGCCAAGGTCTCGGGCGACTACAACCCGATTCACCTGAGCGCCGCCAGTGCCAGGCTGTTCGGTTTTCCCACGGCGATTGCTCACGGCTTGTGGAACAAGGCACGAACCCTTGCGGCACTGGCCGATCACTTGCCAAAAGCCAACCTGGAAATCGTCGTGCACTTTCGCAAACCGGTGCGTTTGCCCAGCGAGGTTTCGTTGCTGGCGAGTGCGGCAGGGTCGAGTGGCGAATTACGCCTGATCGGTGCTGGCGATCTGGAGCATATGGTTGGTCAGTGGCAACCGGTTGCCTGATTCCACCCCGGGCAAGCCTGTAAATTGTGTATATATCACTTAAGTTTTTCCGCCCTTCACGCGGCCCCCTGGAAAACTCCCAGCCTTGATTTTCAAGGCTTTTTTTTGCGCGTTTATATCCTGGGTATTAGTCCTTAGGCACTGCGCGGCGCCTTATATATAAAGGCGTTAATACCAACTTGAGAATGGCGGCAAGCCGCGACGCGATCGAGATTGACACCACGGACGAGGCATCACCGGCGACAGACGGGTGAGCCATCGAAAACGACGAATGTTGTTACAGGTGCAAGGAATCTCAATCATGAAAACTCAAGTGTGGTGCAAATCGGCAACAGCTCTGGCATTGATCCTCTCCCTTGGCCTCGCGGGCTGCAGCAGCGGCGGTGGCGGCCATCACAGCAGTTCCGGCAGTTCGTCCCCAGACAGCGCGGCAGCAGGCGCGGGTGGCAGTGGTGGCACGAGCGGTACGGGAGGTACCGGTGGTTCGGATACCGGGACCGGTGGGACCGGTGGGACCGGTGGAACCGCAGGCACCGGCGGAACGGGAGGAACCGGTGGGACTGATACCGCCGGCACTGGTGGTACAGGCGGTACCGGTGGAACTGGCGGCACCGGCACCGGTGGCACCGGTGGCACTGGAGGAACCGGGGGTACCGGCGGCACTGGCGGCACTGGCGGCACCGGCGGAACAGGTGGAACTGACCCGACCGGCCCGACCACCCCGACGACTAACCCGCTGGTGACCACCACCCTGTTACAGGATGTCGGTAAAACGGTCAGCGGCGTTGGCGATGGCGTCGGTACGGTTGGTGACTCGCTGAGCACTGTTCCGGTGGTCGGTGGCGTCGTGCAAAGCGCAGCGAATACCGCCGGCAATGTCGTCAGCACCCTGGGTGATGGCGTGACCAACGGCATTGGCAAATTGGGCAAGGTCGACAATGGTCTGGGCGTTACCGCGTCATCGGTCGGCGGAGTGGTCGCCGATGTCGGCGACGGCGTCTCGGACCTGAGCGGCAAGCTGTCGACCGCTACCGGCAGTGTCCCGGTAGTCGGCGGCGTGGTCACCAAAGTTGCACCGGTACTCGACGGTGTCGGTGAGAAAGTCACCATGCTCGGCGACACCCTGAGCCTGGCTACTACCACCGGACCGCTAGGTTCGGTGACCAAAAATGTCGGTAACAGCCTTGTCCCGGTCATCGCGATGGTTGAAAGCACCACCGACAAAGTGGGCAGCGCGACCGGACTCGGTGCTCCGCTCAACGGTGTCATCGGCCAAGTGGGTGGTGCAGTGAAAGGGTTGGGCGGTCAAGTCACCGGGGCCGGTAACGGTAACGCACTGACCAGCACGGTCGGCGGCGCGCTGAGCAACGTCGGCACCACAGTCGCCAAGGCCGGCGGGCTGGTGGACAATGGCACCGGCTCTGGTGGTGGATTGGGCGGCGGCCTCGGCGGCACCGGCCTGCTGCAAACCGTAGGCGGTGCCGTGGTTAACGTCGGTGCCGGTTTGAACGCCGGCAACACCAACGGCGCAGTCAGCGCCGCGGGCGTCACCACCGCGTCCGTGGGCAACACCATCGCCTCGGTCAACACTGTTCTCGGCGGATCGGGCACGCCGATCACCGCCACCACCTCGCCGCTCGCGACAGTGGGAGCCACTGTGGGTGCAGGGCTGAATCCGGTCACAAGCGCCGTGACCAGCGTGACCCAACAAGTCGGAGCCACGACAGGTCTGGGCGCACCGGTCGCAGGCCTCACCGGCCAGGTCGGCGGCGCTGTCAGCAGCATCGGCACCACCATTGCAGCCACCAATAACCCGGTTACAACCGCCGTCGGCGGCGTGGTCAACAATGTTGGCGCCACTGTCGCCTCGGTCGGCGGCCTGCTTAACGGAGGTACCAGCGGCACTACCGGTGGAGTCGGCGGCGTCGTATCCACAGTTGGCGGCCTGCTCAATGGCGGCACTGCCACTACCGCCACTACCGCCACTGGCGGCACCGCAACCGGTGGCCTGGGCGGTGTACTCGGTGGCCTGACCGGCACCCTTGGAGGCACCAAACGCTAAATTGCACCTGGCCGATTCGACGGCCTCACCTACAGCGCCTACGCTTGGTTGAGGGCGGAAGATTCCCACGAGTCTTCCGCTTTTTTCTTAGGAAAAATTCAGCCCAGCGCTGTGATCTGACCATGGAGTGTCCTATGCGCGTAATGGCATCCCTGCTGTTCCTCAGTCTCAGTTCCGCCGCCCTCGCCGACACCCTGCCCAGTTTTCTCAACAGCAACGAAACCACGCGTAACCTGCCCGTGCCGAACCTGCCGGCCGATGCCTATCGCCCCGCCGCCACGCCCCTGCAAGTACCCGACCCGGGCGCTGCGGCTGCGCAACCGTTGTTGATGGAGACCAGGATCAATCTGAAAACCGTGCAGATCGAAGGCGGCACGATCTACCCGCTCAACGAACTGGCCGAAGTCTACAAACCCCTGATCGGCCACCAGATCAGCCTCGCCGATCTGATCGAAGCCACACGCAACATCACTCGCCGCTATCAGCAGCACGGCTACTTGCTGTCCTATGCGTTCCTGCCGCAACAGCGTTTCGACGATGGCGTGGCGCGGGTCGTGCTAGTGGAGGGTTATGTGCGCGATGTGCAGGTACAAGGCGATGTCGGCCGGGTCAAAGGCCTGCTCGACGAACTGGCAGCCAAAATCCAGGCCGAACGTCCGCTGACCCGCAAGACCTTCGAACGCTACACCACCTTGATGACCCGCATCCCCGGCGTGACCATCCAGGCGCAAGTGCCGCCGCCCGGCACCACCGACGGCGCCACGACGCTGGTGGCCCAGGCCAGCCGCAAACCGTTCACCAGCACCATGAGCACCACCGAAGACAACCGCAATGGCACCCAGGCGTTGCTCGGGGTCAGCAGCAACTCGCAGACCGCCATGGGCGAGCAATTGACCCTCAGCGGGCTGTTTCCGCCGGGGGATGACCACGAGCATTACTACCGACTGGACTACAACCAGTTCCTCAACAGCGAAGGCACGCAATTGAGCCTGTTTGCCTCACGCTACCGGGCCGATCCGGGCACCAATGTGCTCACCAGCGATGGCTTCGAACTCAAGCCGCACAAGGAAGACGACCGTTACTCCATCGGTGTCAGTCACCCGTTCATCGCAGCGGCCAACGAACTGCTCAATGCCGGCGCGCGGCTGTATGCGGTCGATAGCACCAACCGCTACAAGGTGGTTGGCTACCCGTTGAGCATCGAGGAGCGAACTGACGTACGCGCTCTCGCGTTCGAAAGCGACTGGCGCAAGAGCGACGCCCGCCAACTGCGGATTGTCAGTGGCGGCTTGTATCAGGGGCTGGACAGCATGGGCGCCCACAGCAACAACCCGGCGCTGGACCTGAACTTCCTGCGCCTGCGCCTCTCCGGCGTGCAGAGCGACAAGTTCTTCGACAACTGGCAAGGCGTGTTGTCGGCCGCGTTGTACTGGAGCGATGACACCTTGCCCGACAGCGAACGCGCCGTGTTCGGCGGGCAGAATTTCGGCCGTGGTTACCCGGACGATCAGGCGTCGGGGGATAAAGGCTGGGGCGCGGCCTACGAGGTCAACTACAGCTTCAACCGCGACGGCAACTGGGTGCGCATCCTGCAGCCATATGTGGTGCTGGACCGTTCGAAAACCTGGTTCAACAAGCTCGCGGTACAGAGCAACGATCTGTCATCGGCGGCAGTGGGGCTGCGCTTTGGCGATGCCAAGTACTACAACATCGCATTGGAGGCCGCCAAGCCGATGTCCGATGAGGCGCTGGATACGTTCAATCGGCGGGCGCGCTACAGCATCAGTTTCAGCTATCAGTTGTAGACCACAGCCATTGCGTCAACGCCGCTTTAGCGGCGATGGCGCAATGGATTGAGCCTCGCCAGCAACCTAGTTCTTGGTCTCGATCTTGCCGCCCGCGTCCGGGTCGTAGAAGTCCGGGATCTCATACTTGTACTTCTTCAGCCAGCGCTGCATCGCCTGTTCCCGCTCGGCCGCCGTAGCGGTTTGCGGTTTCGTCGAGGCCGCCTGGTTACGGCTTTGCAGCACCAGCCAGCCTTCGGTTTCCTGTTGCTGCGCCGAGGCCGGGCCGGCGTCGATGGCCTGGGCTGCTAGCGGCAGGCTCAGCAGTATCAGGCAGCTTAGGCGGTGCACGGTGTTCATGGTGATCTCCCGGAATGTCACTTGAGCGTCGACGGTTGTGGGTCAGCCACCACCGCCACTTGATTACCGGCCGCGGTCGGGGCCTTGGCCGGCACCTTGAGTTTTTCCGCACGGGCCTGGGCTTCGGAGAATTGCTCCGGCGTCAGGTGCGCGCGGCTGACGACTTCGGCGGCTTGCTGCCAGTTGTTCTGGTAGAGCAGCAAGGTCACCAGATTCAGCGGAGCCAGTTGATCGTTCTGCTTGAGTTCAATAGCGGTAAGGAATTCGAAGCGCGCGTCCTCAAGACGCAACTGGTTGAGGTAGACCACGCCGAGGTCGTTGCGGATCTTGTCATTGGTTGGCGCCAGACGCACCGCGCGCTGCAGGTGCGCCTGGGCCTGACCGTTATCGCCACGGGCGGCATAGATTTGCCCCAGGCCATGTTCGGCGTCCGCCGTCAGGCAAGTGCCGAGCAGGCCGCGATACAGCGGCTCGGCCTCGTTGCGCCCGAGCAAGCGGTAAACCCTGGCCTTGCGCAAGCGCACCTCGACCAGGTTGTCGGGCAGGCTTTGCAGGTTGGCCAGGCTGGCGTGCAGCTTGCCGTCGTTGGCCAGATCATCCGCCAGGTTCAGGGCCAGTTCCTGTTCGGAGTCGAGCTTGCTGCAACTGCTCGGCGCCAGCATTGCCGACCACGGTGCCTGGCCGTCAGTGGCACAGCCACCGAGCATCAACAGACTTGCCACGACAATCAGTGCTTTCATCAAACGCTCTCCATGAGCCCACGTCAGTTTGCAAACGCCCGGGTAATCGCGGTGAACCCCGGGCCGGCCAGTACGATCAGCAAGGCAGGAAACAGAAACAGCATCATCACCACCGACATCTTCGCCGACATTTTCGAGATGTATTCCTGCAGTCGGGTCAGGCGCCGGTCGTCGAGCAATTGTTTGAGCGCCAGCAACGATTTCATCGCCCCGCCGCCCTGCTGAATCAGCTGTTGCAAGATCACGCAGGTGTCGGTGAATTCATCGACGGCGAGCATCACCGAGGCCTTGTTCAGTTCCTGCCCCAACTCCAGTCCCGAATCGACCCTGGCCAGAATCAGGCGCAGTTCGCGGGTCAGTTCCGGCAGCAGTTTCTGTCCTTCGCTGCTGAGCACGCGCAGGGCTTGTTCGACCGCCATGCCCGACTCGAACAGGATGCGCAGCAACGGGATGAACGTGGAGATTTCCACGGCGATGGCTTTCTGTCGACGCCCGGCGGCGTACGCCAGCACTCGCTTGGGCAGCAAATAGCCGGCACCGGTGGCCAGCATGGGCACCAGCCAGCCGTTGGCCGCGTGCGGAAAAAACACTTCCTGCAGAAACAGCGCCAGCCCCAGCGCCAACAGCGGTGTGCCGATCTGGCACGCGGCGTACAGCGAACGCTCACTGGCGCGGCGCCAGCCGAGCCGGCTGAGCAGGGTCTGGGTTTCACTGTCGATGCTCACCGAACGCTGGCCGAACTTGCTGTTGCCCAGCGCTCGCAGCCAGTTGCCGAAACGGTTCTCGCGCACCAGATGCCCCTGCAACCGCTGGTTGACCTGGCGCACCCGACGCCGCTCCGTCAGCAGGTGATTGACCACCAGCAACAGCGCGCCGAGCAGCAGCATCAGAGCGGCGAGATAGACCATGTCAAACACTCCGCAACATGCGCCACAGCGCCAGGCAGCCGGTCACTTGCAACACCACGGCGATGATCAACATGGTCCGCCCACCGCCGTCGTGCCACATGCCAAGCATGTAACCGGGATTGGTCAGCATGAAGTAGCCCACCAGGATCACCGGCAGCGAACCCAGCACCCAGGCCGTCATACGCGTTTCGCCGGTGAGCGCGCGCAGTTGCCGGTCACCCTGGTCACGCTCGCGGATCAACTTGATCAGGTTCTCCAGCAACTCGCTGGCATTGCCGCCATAGCGATGATTGACCTTCAGGCCGAGGGCGAACATGCGCAATTCGTCCTGTTCATAAAGCTCGGCAAAGTCACTGACCGCATCCGGCAGATTGACGCCCAGTTGCACGTTGCGCTGCACCCGGCCCATGGCTTCTTTCAGCGGATCGTCACTCGACTCGATGCCGCCCATGACCGCGTCACTCAGAGTGCGGCCGGACTTGAGACTGCGCACGGTGTAGTCGAGCAACTGCGGTAACTGCTCGATCATGCGTTTGATCCGCCGGTGGTACCGCCAGGACATGTACAGACGCAGAATCAGCGGCGGTGCCAACAGCATCGTCAGCAGACCGATCCAGCTCGCCAGCAGATACCCGAGGGCAATGGCCACGCCCCACAAGGTCAGCCACAGGCCGAATCGTTCGTTGGGACGGCCCAGCCCCGCGCGCAGGAACATGCGTTCGAACCCGACCCACGCCGGTTTCTGGGCAACGAGTTGTGGCTGCCCTGCCGCAAGGCGATTGAGCACCCGTTCGTTGCCGCTCTTGTGGATGCCGTGCACGAACAGCCAGATCGACAGCCCGAGCAGAATCAGACAAAGCAGGATGAGAATGGCCGGTCCGATCATGATGTGCGTCCCATGCTCTCAGCTCAGGTTCATCTCGTGGCGCAACTTGTCGCCCGCCGGATTGACCGCTTCGCGCAGGAAGCCGAAACCGGTACGCCGATCAAGGCGAAACAAGGTGTTGGTGACGTAGACGTCTTCGCGGATGCCGACCACTTCCACCACCTCGCTGACACAGCGGCGGCCGTCCGGCATGCGGGTCAGCTGGATGATCACGTCGAGGGCGGCGCAGATCATCTGACGCAGTGTGCGCTCGGCGATCGAGCGTCCGGTCAGCCCCACCAGCGTCTCCAGGCGCAGCAGCGCATCCTGCGCATTGTTGGCGTGCACGGTGCTCATCGAGCCGTCGTGGCCGGTGTTCATCGCGGTCAGTACATCGACCACTTCGACCCCACGAATCTCGCCGAGGATGATCCGGTCGGGACGCATGCGCAGGGCGTTGCGGATCAGGTCGCTGGCCTTGACTTCGCCGTGACCCTCGGCATTTGGCGGGCGGGTTTCCAGGCGCACGACGTGCGGGTGGCCAAGCTGCAATTCGGCGACGTCTTCGATGGTCACCAGCCGTTCGTGGGGGTTGATCAATTGGCTGAGGATGTTCAGCAGCGTGGTCTTGCCGGTGCCGGTACCGCCGCTGATGAGCACGTTGCAGCGCTTGCCCACCGCCTCTTGAAGAAACTCGAAAATCGCCAGATCGATGGTCTGCATCGCCATCAGGTCACTGCTTTTGAGCATGTCCTTGCGAAACTTGCGAATCGACAGGCACGGGCCATCGAGAGCGATCGGCGGGATGATCGCGTTGACCCGACTGCCATCCGGCAGGCGTGCATCGACCATCGGCGAGGACTCGTCGAGGCGTCGCCCGAGCGGCGCGAGAATCCGTTGCATGACCCGCTCGACGTGATGCGCATCGATAAAGCGCAGGTCACTTTGGTGCAGCACGCCGTCGCGCTCGATGAACACCCGGTGCGGGCCGTTGACCAGAATCTCGGTCACCGACGGATCGCGCAGCAGCACCTCCAGCGGGCCGAAACCGGTGAGTTCGTCGACGATTTCTTCGGCCAGGCGCTCCATCTCGTAGCGGGAAATCGCCAGGTGCAGACGGGCGATGTATTCGGCGACCTTGTCGGTGACAAATTGCGCCAGCAACTGGCGCGAACCTTCCAGCAGGTTTTTCCCCGACTCTTCGATGGCGTCAATGATGTAGCGATGCAGGACCAGTTTCAGGCCTTCGTGATCGGTGTTGCCGGTCGCGCCGTGCTGCACCGCGCCGAACAGTTTTTCCGCGCTCATGAGGTGCCTCGCAAGCGGTCGAACCAGGTGACCTTCGGTTTGGCCAGGCCCTCTGAACGCTTGGCCAGGCGTTCGCCGAGGGTGCGCAGGCTTTGTGTGAGTTTTTCCCGCGGGGCCAGTTCGAACAGGCTGACGCCCTGGTTCTTGGCGTTCAAACGCACTTCAGCGTTGGCTGCCAACACCGCGATCACTTCCAGGTTGAAGGTCTTGCCAAGGGTTTCGGCGTCCGGGGCGACGCTGCTCAAGTAACCGTCCACCAGCAAGCGTGCGTGGTCGAGTTTCATGCCTTTCTCGCGCCACTGGTTGAGCACGGCAAGGTTGCGACGGCAGTTGAGCACGTTCTGATCGGTGTACCAGATCAGCTTGTCGCAATGGCTGACAAACGTGCGCAAGGCTTCACTGTCGGACTGCCCGGTGAGGTTCACGACGATGTGCTGGAAGTGTTGACGCAAGGCGCTGAGCAACATGTACAGCTCGGCGGCACTGGTACTGTCCAGCGGCTCGTCGCTGCTGGCGTACGCCAGAATCCGCAGGCCGGCTTCCGTGCTGGTGAAGGCACTGTCGATCAACGTCGCATCGAGCCTGCGCAAGTGGCGCAGGGCATCGCCGAAGTGAAACGAACTCTCGAGCCCGAGCAGCGCCAGACTGTCGCCCCGGGGCAGGCCCAGATCCAGCAGCAAGGTTTGCTGACCGCTCTTTTGCACCACCAGCGCCATGTGATTGGCCAGCAGCGCACCGTCGGAATTGCTCTGGGTGCCGTACAATACGGTGAGGCCACCCAGTTGGGTGTTGGTGGTCACCGGTGGCAGACGTTTGTTCAGGCGCCGCACCAGCCCGGCGACCTCACTGGCCCGCGAACCGTACGCGACGAAATCCCGGGCGCCGGCACGCATCGCATTGAGCACCAGTTGGTTGTCCATGCCATCACCCAGAGCAACGATGGCGAGCATGGGTTTGGCTTCCAGCGCACCTTCGATCAACGCACTCTGCGCCACCACGTGGTCACGGTCGAGGCCGACGAACACCAGGCTGGCGAAGGTGACATCGACCAGCGCCAGCAACTCGTCCAGGCTCCCGGCCCCGGCGCTGACCACCTGGCCCAGCGGCGCGAGAGCGCCTTGCAGCCACTCCAGATCGGTGCTGTTACGGGTGATCGCAAGAAAGGTCTGGCTCAGGTTCTGGTTCATTGGGACAACCCACTGCGCTTGTCGAAGTTGCCGTTTTCGAGGAAGAACATGCGGTAGAAATTCGGGTCGTAGTTGCGCAATTTTTCGCCCGGCAGCGACGGCAGCTGCGCATCGGCCGCCAATGGCTGCACCAGGTGCGGGGTGACGATCATCAGCAGTTCGCGCTCCTCGCGCTTGATCTGCGAATCACGGAAAAACGCGCCGAGCACCGGGATATCACCCAGCCCCGGAAACTTGTTCACTTGCGAGGTGTTGCTGGTGCTGATCAAGCCACTGATGACGAAACTTTCGCCGTCGGCCAGCGATACGCTGGTATCGGTACGGCGTACGGTCAGGGCGGGCACCGGGGTGCCGGCGATATTGATGGCGTTGGCGTAATCCAGTTCGCTGACTTCCGGCGCGACCTTCAGCGCCACGCGATTGCGGTCGATCACGGTCGGCGTCAGGGTCAGGCGGATGCCAAACTCCTTGTACTCGATGGTCACCGTATCGCTGCCGGAACTGGGCACCGGAATCGGGATTTCGCCACCGGCCAGAAAGCTTGCGCTCTGCCCGCTCAGCGCGACCAGACTCGGCCGCGCGAGGGTGTAGGCAAAGCCGCTGCCTTCCAGCGCGTTGATGATCGCCATGGTCTTGCCGCCGATCCAGGAAAAATTGAACTGGCCGTTATTCACCGGCAACTTCGGTGTCGGCACACCACCGACATCGGGCAGCGTGCCGGGCGAGCCAAACAGAAAATTGCCGCGCACGCCGATCAAAGAGGCCGTGGCTTCCTTGAGTTTGGTGCGGCTGACTTCGACGAAGCGAATGTCGGTCTGCACTTGCGAAGGCAGCGTCGGGTCATCGGAAGGCAGTCTGCTGGTGCTGGTCAACGCCGCTGTGGCACTGCCTTGCACGAACACCATGCTCTGACGCGGCTCACTGGAGCACGAGGTCCAGACCATCAGGCTGGTGGCGCCGGGGGCCACGCCAGTGAGCAAAAAAGAAGCGCTGCCGGTGTCATGCACATCGGCGATCTTCGGATCACCGATGGCCACCCGGGTGATTGCCACGGGCGACTGGATGTCCTGCTGGAACCCTTCGCCGATCTCGATCACCGGCGGCATGCGACCGAGCGCCGAGCAATTGCCGGTGGCCGCGATGGCCGCGTTCATCGTCAGTCCCATCAGTATCAAGGCCGGGACTACCGGTTTTAATAACGGCCTGAATCGACTCTGCATGCACGTGGATCCTTGCTCAGTCATGGGGCTTGTTGGGAAAGCTGATTGCCGCGGATCACTTCCATCGGCTTGCGTTCATGACCACCTGAGGACGGCGCTTTCGGCGCGGCGCCCAAGGCCAGTTGCGTGAACTGGAAGAGTTGGCTGTTGGCGTTATCCAGGTGCGCCGGCGCCTGCTGTTCACCGGCCCAGTATTTCGCCAGCCGCTGCTCTTCGCTGCTGCGCACGGCCAGACGCAAGGTGCCGACCTGGGTGGCGAGCATCATCCGGCTGAGCAATTGTTCAGGTACGGCCAGGACCACGGTGCGCGCAGCGATCCGGCGTTGATCCTGTTTGAGTTTGTCGTCGGCGCTGAGGGCCGGGCTGGCGGGCTGGCCGTCGTTGGTCAGGCCGTATTGTTCACCCACGCCAAGCACGCGCATGGCCGGCAGGACGATTTGCGCCGACTGCTGCAGATTGCTCGCATCCTGGCGCAGGTAGAGCAGCACATCGACATAGTCGCCGGGGAGCAGTTGCCCGGCAGCGCCGATCACTTCATCCACGGCCACCGTCAGAGCGCGCTCGTCGCTGTGGATCATCCGCGCCAGTGAGCCGCCCGCCTCGAAGCTTTCATCGTTGAGCCAGGTGCCGGCGCTCAAATGCCGCCACGGGGTACGGCCCACTGCCTGATCAACACTGGCAAGGCTGCCGGCCGGCGCATTGCGCAATTTTTCCACGGTCACATCGGCAGCGGTCAGCGGAGTGAACGGCGGAACATCGTGCAACAACACGACCACGGGCTGACGGGTCTGATCTTCGGCGGCAGCGACGGTTTTTTCCACCACGACGGGCGTAGCGACAGGCGCCTGGGCAACCGGAGCCGGTTGCCGACTGAGCACCAGGCCCCAGTAACCGACGATGATTGCGCCCAACAGCAGCACGGCTGCAAGGCCCATGGTGACGCGACTGTTCATGACGGCTCTCCCTTTCCTGCTGCACCGACAGCCTGTACTTCCTGCCGAGAGAATTTTTCGCGATCAGGCAGCTATGAACATGCAACGATTTCGCTATTTCCAAGCTAGCTGATACGAGCCAAAACGCCATTAGTGACAGGAAAATAACTCACTAAAGTATGAGTCATGGCCAATTAACTGTAGGGATTGGCTCAATTAACAATCCGGTTAATCCTTTGTGATTAATCCGTTCTTACAGTTGTTGACCGGGGGTTTGTTGACAATGCTCTGATAGCACGGTGAAAGCATGCCGCTGTAGCGTTGGATCGGCGCCAGAGGCGCGAAGGAGTGGACGTATGTTTCGGATGATCATCGACTATCTACTGGCCAGGGCCAGGCTGCTGTGCAGAAGTGAAGAAGGTGCGTCGGCCATCGAATACGCAATCGTGGTGGCAATGGTGGCGGTGGTGGTCGTGGTGTTTGTGTCGCCCATCGGCGACAAGGTGCTGGCCATTTTCAACGTGGTGCTGACCAAGCTCGGTGGCACGGCACAGGTCAGAACGACGCCTTGATCAACATCCCTCCCGTCCTCCAGTGTCCGGGTCCAGGCTGACCAGCAGCAGCGCTCAGACACTGGCAAATCTTCGGATTTCACACGTCCGATCACCCGCCGTTACGAAGGAGAATGTCAATGATCCTCGAATATCTGATATTGCGCCTGAGGTCGTTTCTGGCAAGTACAGAGGCTGCATCCGCCATCGAGTACGCCATCGTGGTGGCGATGGTAGCGGTCGTTGTGGTGGTGTTCATCACACCACTGGGCGCGAAAATCTTTGCGATTTTCAACAGCGTCCTGGTATCCCTCGGCGGCACCGCCCAGACCGCTCCGGTACAGACCCCCTGATGTGAGTCGCGCCCGGCGAATGTCGGGCTACACTCGATATCACTTTCAGCTTTTCAGGGACTGCCCATGACTGCTTCCTCACTCCCCCGCCAACAGTTGCTTCTGGTTGACGACGAAGAGGACGCGTTGCTTGAGCTGGCCGAGCTACTGGAGGGCGAGGGCTTTGTCTGCCACACCGCCACGTCGGTGAAACTCGCCCTGCATCACCTCACCCGCCATCCGGATATTGCCCTGGTCATCACCGATCTGCGTATGCCGGAGGAGTCCGGCATGTCGCTGATCAAGCGCCTGCGCGAGCACACGTCGCGCCAGCATCTGCCGGTGATCGTGACCTCCGGACATGCCGACATGGAGGACGTCAGCGACATGCTGCGCCTGCAGGTTCTGGACCTGTTTCGCAAGCCGATCTACCACGTGCGGCTGCTGGAAACCCTGGACAATCTGTTCCCCAAACCCAAGACACAGGCCGGGTAATACAGGCGAAGGTTTTTTGGCAGAATTGACTGCCTGCCCGGGAAGGGGCAGGCAAACAGAATCAGTGTGCGGTTACACGCTGACGGGCGGCCGAAGCACTGGGTGAAAGGGCCAATGCCAACTGCGTGCGGTTGTGCATGTGGGTCAGGCGCAACACCTGGGAAACGTACAGCTTCACGGTGTTTTCAGTGATGCCCAACTCGCAGGCAATCTGATAGTTGGTCTGCCCTTTGCCCACCAGCCGCGCCACATCCAGTTGCCGTGGCGACAACTGATTGAAGATCGCCGGAATCTCCTGCTCGGCTTCGGCGCTGTCGCCACCGAGCATGTCTTTGACCACCGCCGCCGGGTTACGCCGGACCTTGTCCAGGTCCTGGTAAAGATCGTCGATGGATTCGGAAAGAAACTGCAGCTTCTGGTTCAGGTGGCCCAACTGCACATTCTTGTGCCGCTCCTGCAGAGCCGCTTCCTGACGTTTCACGCCTTCAAGCAGTTCATCGAGCTCGATCGGCTTCTGATAGTAATCGGCGATCCCCGCACGCAGGGCCTTGATCACGTCCTGTTTATCGGCGCGGCCGGTGAGCATGATCGCTTCGAACACCCGGTGTTTGCCGCAGATTCGTTGCAGTTCCTGCACCAGCTGAATGCCGTCCATGTCCGGCATGTGCAGATCGCTCAGCACCAGGCCGATTTCCGCGTCTTCGCTGAAACGCTCGATCGCCTGCGCACTGGATTCACACGGCACACAGCGGTACCCGCTGCTTTCGAGAAACTCGCACAACTCTTCGACGATCAGCGGCTGATCATCGACCACGAGCACTTTTACCGCCGACGTAAGCTTGTTCACGAACCACTCCATTGCTCGGGCCAAAGCTGACTTTTTCTGCACTTTGGCAATGTAACGACTTCATTTGAAAGTAGACGCACTTTCCGACTATGTACATAGAACTAGTGGCACCTGGCGACTAATGGATCCAATGAATCGGAGCCAGTACGCCCAGCAGCACGAACGGTGCAAATGGCAGCTTCTTTGACACTCCAGGCTCCATATATCGAAGATGTTCTCTAAGTCGTTGACTCATATGAAGCCAGACTCTTGGCGCAACAAGCAGCCAGATCAGACTGGCGACGCCGGCGCCGATAAACGCACAAAGAATGAATAAACCGTTCGTCGCAAGGCCCATGGCTGTCATTAGTTTCACATCGCCGGCACCCATGCGCCCCATGTAGTACCCCGGCAGGGTCAACACCAAGGCGATCACGCCCGCCCACAGTCCCTGCTGCGCTTCGGCACCGAGCCAGGTCGTGCCAGTCACCAGCAGATAGATCAGCGCCAGAGCTCCCGCGCCGAATGTCAGTGCATTGGCGATACGCCGGTGTCGGGCATCCTGGGCGGCGCAAACCGCCAGCCAGATCAGGAGAACGAAACTCTGCATCCGGTTAAATCCCGTCCGATTTTGCTGATTGATTCTATGCTGATACTACGCAGTGAACGTCAGGGTAGACGCAGTCATGAAAACCGGCTTCGCAAAATCACAGGCAGGCGCAGTGGCGATCGAATTCGCCCTGGTATTCGTGATTTTTTTCGCCGTATTTTACGCGCTGGTCAGTTACAGCCTGCCGTTTGTATTGATGCAGACCTTCAACGAGGCGACATCCGAAGCGGTGCGCCGCAGCGTCGGAGTCGACCCCAACACGCCTGGTTATGCCTCCGTGGTGGTGAGCACTGCCAACACCGCGTTGACCCAGCAGTTGCAGTGGGTGCCACCCGCGCTGAACCTGGTGGTCGGTGTCGACACCTCAGCGGTGTATGACGCCACTCAAGGTACGCTGACGGTCAGAGTCGATTACCCCACCAGCAAGCTCAATCAGGTCATTCCATTTCTGGTGCTGCCGGGCGTGGGTGCCGTGCCGAGCCTGCCCGCCACCCTCTCCGCCGCGTCGAGCCTGAAATTTTGACCTCCGGCGACCATCTGTTCGGACGCCTGCTCAAACGCGCGCCGGCGCCCGCCAGTGAACTGCCCGACCACCTCGGCTCACCGCCGCAGGGTTTGCACCTGCACCTGGATCACGACGGCGGCGTACTGCAGATGGCCGGGCCGTTGCGTCATCTGTTGGCGCAACAGCCGCCCCACGATTCGCCGCTACCGTTGGCGGCTTATTTACTCGCACACAGTACGCTGGCGATCGAAGGCCGGCCGCAGGACTGGCAAGGGCAAATGCTCGACCTGGATTTCCCCGGGCTCAGTGACCAGACCCTGCATTTGCGCGGCTGGGTGCAGCCTTCGGCGGCGGGCTGGGTATTGCAACTGATGGACATCGGCGACCTGCTGCTGGAGCGCCAGCAATCGCGCCACCGCGAATCCTGTCAGGCCCTTGCCGGGCAGATCAGCGACCACCTGCGCACCTGCAGCCTGATGCGCCTGCCGGTGGTGCTCAGCGAGCAGTTGCAGGCCATCGCCCAGCGCTGGCGAATCCCGTGCCTGGCCATTGCCCTGCTCGACGAACAGGCACAGGGCTGGCAGATTTTTCAACACTATCGCGCCCACGATGCCCCCATGCTGTGGCAGGACGGCCAGCGTCTGGGCACGCCGCTCGACAGCCTCAACGGCAGTGCACCGCAGCGTCTCGGCGCGCATCACGGTTTGTTCGAACACTCGCGCGTTGCAGCGATCTTCGGCAACGCCGATGGTTTCGCCGTGCCCTACAGCGATGATCGCGGGGTGGCGGCATGGCTGCTCTGTGGTTTCTACACCGTGGACGTTGTCGCGCCACACCTGAGCGACCGCGACTGGATGTCACTGACCGGCGCCCTCGCCGGCCCGCTGCTCAGCCGTCTGCGGGATCAGCAACATCATCACTACACCGAGCGCCTCGAGTCGCTGCAAACCCTGCTGGGTACCGGCTGGTGGGAAATGCTCGGGGACGACGTGTTGCTGGCGCCGTCGCTGCTCGCTGCGCTGCCGGCGGACAGCGCGCGAATCTCGCTGCAAGACTGGCTGGCGCTGATTCATCCGGCCGACCGCGAAGAACTGCGCAGCCGTCTGCACGCCCTGCAACTGCACGGCGAAGCCCTGAGCCTGAGCGTTCGTCTGCACCGCAGCGAATCAGGACAAACACCGCAGTGGTATCGCGTGCAAGGTCAGGTCGCCGGCAGTGGTGAACAGCGGCGACTGGTGGGGTTCATGCTCGACATCAGCGACATCCGGAACCAGCAGCAGCGAGCCGAAGCTGCGCACGCGCGACTGGACAACCTGATCGCCAGTTCGCCAGCGGTGATTTATGTGCAGCGTTACGTCGAGGGCGCGCTACGTCCCGATTTCTTCAGCGCCAGTTTGCAGCCGCTGCTGGGCTGGACGCCGGACGAGGGCATTGGCACTGACTGGGTGCAATTGATTCATCCTGAAGACCGCGATCTGTATTTCGCCCGTACCCGCCAACTGCTGCGCGAAGGCTCGGTGCGCGGGCGCTTTCGTTTACGCGACGCGCGCGGCGAATACCACTGGCTGCTCGATGAAGCCAAGCTGCTGCGCAATGACCTGGGCCTGCCGGTCGAAGCCGTCGGCCTGTGGCTGGACGTCACCGAAGCGACCCTCGCCGCCGAACAGGTCAAACAGAGCGAAGAGCGCTACCGGATTCTGGTGGAAGACTCGCCGGCGATGATTTGCCGTTATCGTCCGGACCTGACCCTGACCTTCGGCAACCGGCCACTGGCGACTTATCTGGAATGCTCGCCGGAGCAATTGCCGGGGGTGGATCTGGGCAGCTGGATGTCCGACGAACAACGCGCCGCCTTCGTGCAACGCCTGGCGCTGCTGACTCCAGAGCTGCCGGTGAGCACCGCCGAAATCAGCCTGCAACTGCCCGGACGCGAGCATGCCTGGTGGGTGTGGTCCGATCGCGGGGTGTTCGATGAACACGGGCGCCTGCTCGAAGTGCAGGCCGTGGGCCGCGACAACACCGAGGTGCGCCGCTCGCAACAGCAACTCACACAAAGCGCGAAAATGGCCACCCTCGGCGAAATGGCCACCGGCCTGGCCCACGAAATCAACCAGCCGCTGAACGTGATGCGCATGGCCATCGTCAACGTGCTCAAGCGTCTGGGCAACGGCGATGTGCAGATCGACTACCTGACCGACAAACTCAATCGCATCGACGCTCAAGTGCAGCGTGCGGCGAAAGTGGTCGATCACATGCGCGTGTTCGGCCGCCGCTCGGAGGTCGAGCAGCAACTGTTCAACCCGGCCTCGGCCATCGAAGGGACGCTGTCGTTGCTCGCCGAAGGCATGCGCGGCAAAGGTGTCGACCTGCGGATCAGCGAAACCGCTTTCAGCGTGCAGGTGCGCGGTTATGTCGATCAACTGGAACAGGTGCTGATCAACCTGATGGTCAATGCCCGCGATGCGCTGCTCGGCAAACGCGAGAAGGACGCGTCATTCAAACCCTGGATTTCGATTTACGCCGAGCGCGATGAAAGCAAGGTGCGGCTGTGGGTTGAGGACAACGGTGGCGGCATCGACCCGCGTTTGCTGGAGCGCATATTCGAACCGTTCTTCACCACCAAACCGGTGGGCGTCGGCACCGGTCTGGGGCTGTCGGTGAGCTACGGCATCATTGAAAACATGGGCGGCCATTTGAGCGTGCGCAACTCGCTGGAGGGCGCACGTTTCTGCATCGAGTTGCCGATAGCGCCGGGCGTCTAGATCACCAGATAAGCCTTGCCGGTCTGGCCGCAAGTCATGTTGGCACCGACGTCGACGTCCATCAGGTTGATACCCAGGCTTTTCAGCAGGTTGTTGAGCAAGGGGTCGAGCAACGGGCTGACGAGGTTGGTAATCAGTGGCTGCAAAATCGCCGTGACATCACTGATCAGGCTGGCCACGCCAGTGACGATGGCGCCCAGTGGATTGCTGCCCTGTGGTTTGTAAACGATCAGATTGATCCCCGCCAACGTGTTCGCCAGGCTGTTGACGATATTGCTCGACGGCGCCGCCGAAATCACGCTTGCCGGCAGTTTGAGGTTGGCCGGCGTGGCGAACGGCGTGCTGCTGGAATACAGCAGATCCTGAGCGTTTTGCGCGACGCTGGTATTGACCATGATCGCGATCCCGCCCGCCCCGTACTGCACGTGGGTGCTCTCGTCGCAACTGCCAATGCCGAGGATTTTGTGGCAAGTCACGGTGCCAAGATCGACCAGTGGCAACGGTGTAACCGTCGGTTCGGCGAGCGAGGAAAAAGCATTGGTCGGGTCGATCTTGCCGACCTTGAGGTCAGCGATCGAAGTGATCGTGTGGGCGGTCAGGCTTTTCGTGCCCGCAGTGCCCTGGCCTGCCGGGCAGCTGTAATCGGTGACGTAGCTGACCGCCCCACCGGCATCCAGGGCGATGTCGATTTGCGGCGATGGCAACAGCAGCGGATCAAGCTGTTCGCAACCGGCACCCAGCAGACAACCGACCGAGTTGAGGGTCGCCACCAGATTCAGACTCAACAGCGCATTGAGAGTCGGGGTCAAAGTACCGACCAGCCCCAATACGGCGTTGGTCAACCCGGTCACCCCGGTCAGCACCGGCAGATTCACCGAGAGCAGCGTGCGAATCTGCGCCGTGCGCACATAAATTCGGTCCGGCCCCAACGGATTGGCCTTGGCCCGCGCCGGATCACCAATGGCCGAGAACTGCGGCGGCTCGATCACCTTGACCCGCACCGTGACATTCGCCAGCCCCAGCACGCTGATCGGCAAGGTCGCAGCCACCGCGCTTTTGCTGTTGGCCAGTTGCACCACGCCCTGAATCAATTGCAGCAGTTGCAGGTTGGCATCCAGCCCGGCTGCCGTGGTACCGGTCTGTAACTGCAGGATGTCGCCGAGCTTGACCGGCGCCGCATTGATCGCCGCAACCTGCAACTGACCCAGCGCAGTGATCACCGTGGCGGTCGCGCCATTGAGCTGCACCACCGTCGCGGCCGCCTGAATCAGTTGGGTGACCGTGGCCTGGGTGTTGAGCAGTTGCGTGTAGTTACCGGCCGCGACGTTGAGGTTGATTGCCAGTTGGTTGAGGTAGCTGAGCAGGTTGATGTCGGTATTGAGCAGGCCATCCCAGCCCAGTGCCGTGAGGTTGACGTTGCCGCCGAGCAGCCCGGAGAACAGCGGATTGAGGATGTTCGATTGTGCTGTGTTGATGCTCGCAAGGTTGCTGCGGATGTTCAGTTGCGCGACCGTCGGCGTCGGCTGGGCGGCGACAGCCGAAGCATTCAGCGTGGTGTTCAGACTGACCGCCGAGCCCGTGAACAGCGCTTGTACCCCACCGGCAAAACTGGTGGTTACCGTGCGGCTGGCAGCGACTTTCACCGCCGTCGACTGCGTCGCATCGGCAGTGAACGCGCGCAGTCCGGTGGCGGCGGTCTGTACGCTGCCGCAAGTGGTCACCAGCGTGTTGTTGCCATCGACGGTGTAGCCATTACGCACGGCGCTTTGCCCGGCGTAAGTCGCGGCGCTGAGACCGGACTGGCAGTTGCCGCCGCGACTGACGGCTTCCAGCGCCGCACTGTCGACCACCCGCTGCAACTTGCGCTGCTCCATGTACAGCCGACCGGTGTCGACCACCAACAGCATCAACACCAGCGCCAGACTGAGGGTCGCAGCCGCCATCAAGCCGATCGCCCCGCGTTGCCGGGCCTTGCCATTGAACTGCGTACGAGGCGACATGGCGCACTCCTTTGCTGGCGCGTTACCGAGCGCTACCTCCGATGGTGGGTTTGAGTGTAGACGGCGCTAGTGGCAACGCGCCATTTGATGCCGCACAAAACCCTGCAGACCTCGCCTGCTCGCGAATGCGCGGTGTCATTCAAAATGGATGTGGCTGACACGCCGTCTTCGCGAGCAAGCTCGCTCCCACAGGGGATTTGTGGCGGGGCAAAAAAACGGGAGCCTTCTGGGCTCCCGTTTTTTTTACAGCGCACTAGCGCGGTGGATAGTTGGCCAATATCCGGCTGACAGTTTCGCGCACCGCGTTGCTGCGATCCTGCGGATTCGGCGTGCTGCTGAGCATCTGCTCGTCGCTGCCACGCCACACCAGTTTGCCGTCCTTGCCGTCGAGCAGGTCGATCTGGATCGTTGCCACCTTGTAGGTGATGTTGCGGGTTTCGTTGTACATCGGCGCGCCCCAGTAACCGTTCCACGGGCCACCCCAACCGCCGCCGTAGTTGGTGGTCACTTGCTGCTGACGGTCTTCGACAATCAGGTAGGTCTGCACACTCAGGTCACCCTTGGCCCCCGCTGCGGCGGGACGCAAACCGCGCTGGTCGAGCTGATCGCTGACGGCCTGGCGGATGCGTTGCTCGGTCAGGTCGCTTTTGATCCGTGGATCATCCGGGCGATATTGCAGCGCGGGTTCTTTCCAGCTCCAACTGCGATAGGCGGCGAAGTCGCGGCTGGCATCGAAGTCATGGTTGACCTGATTGGCGGCGCAGGCACTGAGCAGCGCGGCCATGGCCAATAAAGCGAGACGGCGGAACATGATTTTTCTCCGGTTGAAGGCCTGAACCTGCGAAGCGTTCTCATATGAAGTCTAGCTCGGCGGATAGGCCGACAGGGCTTTTTCCAGAGCCTCGCGAATGGCATCGGTGCGCACCAGCTGGCTGCCCTGGTTGGCGGTTTCGGCGCTGGCGCTCCACACCGGTTGCCCGGTGCCGGCGTCGAACAGATTGACCTGCACTACCACGACCTGCTCCTGATAAGTGCGAACAATCGGCACGCTGTTGTACATGCCGTAACCGTGTCCGTAGCGATCATAGCCACCGTATCCGCCGTAGTAGCCGTAGTCGTCCTGCACCTGACGCAAGCGGGTTTCCAGACGCAGGTTGGCGCTGACCAACAGGTCGGCTGGACGGTTGTCGTGCAACGGCCGCAATCCGCGCTGATCCAGCGCATTGCTCACCGCTTCGGCCACTTGCGCCGAGTCGGCCCAGGCTGTGCCCGGCGGCAACTGGCCGTTGAGCCAGGCCCAACTGCGATAGCGCCCGTAATCGCGTGGCGGTGCCGGATAAGCACTGCGATCGAAGGTGTTGGCCGCTTGCGGCGGTGCCGGCGGCAACGGCCGTGACTGCGCGACGTACGGGTTGCTGCCCTGGCAGGCGGCCAGCCCCAGGCAGATCAGCAATAAACCGGATTGAGCTTTCATGCGGTGCTCCGATCAGATCGGCCGGCAGATCCAGTGCAAGTAACGCCCAAGCCCGGCGAAGCTTGGGTGGCGACGGTGAGCGAGCTCCATCTCCAGCAAATCCACGAGTTCGGCGCGGGCCTGGAATTCCACGGGCATGTAGTCGTGAAAAACCCGGATCCCGCTCTGGGTTTCGACCTGCCACAACCCTTCGAGTTGCGTTGCCAGCTCCCGCGGATCAAGCGGCTGCTGCGGGGTCAGGCTTTGCTTTTCACCGGCCATGGTGTTTTTGCGCATTTTCTTGAAATGGCCTTTGAGCAGGTTGCGATAAATCAGCGCATCCCGGTTGTAGAACGCCAGCGACAGCCAGCCGCCGGGGCTGGTCAACTGATGCAGCACCGGCAGGATCGCATGGGGTTCGGCCAGCCATTCGAGTACGGCGTGGCAGATCACCAGATCGTAGGGTTCGGTGAGCTGACCGAGCAGCTCCTGCCACGGCGCCTGGATGAACGTCGCGCTCTGCCCGGCTTCGGCGAAGCGTTGACGAGCCCCTTCGAGCATCGGTTCGGCCGGTTCGGTGAAGGTCACTTGATGGCCACGCTCGGCCAGCCACAGCGACATGTGGCCCAGCCCGCCACCGATGTCCAGCACGCGCAATGGCCGGTCCGGCAACGCTTCGGCCAGGTCGGCCTGCAACACCGCGAGGCGAATCGCGCCTTTGGCGCCGCCGTAGATTTTTTCGGCGAACCGGGTCGCCAACTGATCGAAATGCCGGTCGCTCATCAGCTGAACCGCCGTTCGCTGTCGGCGAGCTTGCTGCGCACCACTTCATTCATGTCCAGCCCCAACTCGCTGCACAGCAGCAACAGATACAGGACGATGTCACCGACTTCCTGCCCGGCATGCGCCAGTTTGTCCGCCGGCAACTGGCGCGACTGGTCTTCGGTCAGCCACTGGAAAATCTCCACCAGCTCGGACATTTCCACGCTGGCGGCCATGGCGAGGTTTTTCGGGCTGTGAAATTGCCGCCAGTCATTACGGTCACGAATGGCGTGCAGGCGTTCGGTCAGTTCAACAAGGTTCATCGGGCTCTCCTGAAGGCGTATAGCTTCGGGGGGATACGCGTTGAAGGCAAGGCCCACGTAGGAGCTGCCGCAGGCTGCGATCTTTTGATCTTGCCCCTGAAAATCAACAGCCAAAGATCGCAGCCTGCGGCAGCTCCTACAGATTTTCCGTTCGGCGCAGCATTGGGCCATACTCCTGTCAGGGAACTCGGCCACCCGCGTTGTGGCCCAAGGCTCAGCTCTTTCATCAGGATGCACACATGCAGGTAGAAAGCTTTTTCGAATGGCTCGGCCAGGCACTCGGTTCGATCATCCGCTTCATCGTCGATGGGCTCAGCGGCCTGTTCAACATACTGAGCAACGCTGGCGGCAATTTTGTCGATGGCCTGGCCAAGACACTGGGCATGGACACCTCGATCATCAGCATCCTCGCGCTGATTGTCGGCCTGATGCTGCTGTGGTCGGCGATTCGCGCGTTCATGAATGCGTCGATCATTGCCGGGATCATCTGGTTGCTGTTGGGGTTGTGGCTGTTGAGCTGGATCATCCATTAACCCTCGTGGGAGCGAGCCTGCTCGCGAAGGCGTCAGATCAGCCAAAACGGCTCTGAATGACACACCGTTTTCGCGAGCAGGCTCGCTCCCACATTGGTCTGTATCGCAGGCCGCATGAATCGCTACAATCCCCGCTCCCCCAAGGAGCCCGCATGTCCAACCTGATTGCCGACTGGCGCGACCGTCCGACTCACCACAAGGTCTGGGCGCTCGCCGCGCCGATGATTCTTTCGAATATTTCCGTACCGCTGGTGGCGCTGGTCGACAGCACCGTCATCGGCCACCTGCCCCACGCCCATCAGTTGGGCGCAGTGGCGGTCGGCGCCAGCCTCTACACCTTTCTCGCCTGGGCCATGGGCTTTCTGCGCATGGGCACCACCGGGTTTGCCGCCCAGGCCGCCGGGCGCAGCGATGGCGCGGCGTTGCGGCAGATTCTGTTGCAGGGTTTGCTGCTGGCGCTGGGACTGGCAATCGTGCTCGGCACGCTCGGCGTGCCGTTGAGCGGCGTGGCCCTGCACTTCATGCAGCCGTCGGCGGAGCTTGATCAACTGACCCGCGAATTCTTCCACACCCGGTTATTCGGGCTGCCCGCAGCGCTGGCCAGTTACGCCCTGGTCGGCTGGTTCCTCGGCACTCAGAACGCCCGGGCGCCGCTGGCGATTCTGCTGAGCACCAACCTGATCAACATCGCTTTGAACCTGTGGTTCGTGATTGGCCTGGAATGGGGGGTGGTCGGCTCGGCCCGGGCTTCGGTGATTGCCGAGTGGAGCGGTGCCCTGCTTGGCCTGTGGCTGACCCGTGGCGCCTTGCGCGCCTATCCCGGGCAAATCGCCTGGGCAGCGCTGAAGGTGTGGCAGAGCTGGCGCCCGTTACTGGCGGTCAACCGCGACATTTTCATCCGCAGCCTGGCGCTGCAATCGGTGTTCTTCCTGATCACCGTGCAAGGCGCGCGTTTGGGCGATGCCACGGTGGCGGCCAATGCCCTGCTGCTCAACGGCCTGCTGCTGACCGCCCATGCGCTGGACGGTCTGGCGCATGCGGTCGAAGCCTTGTGCGGGCACGCGATCGGCGCCCGCGATCGCCTCGCCCTGCGCCGCTCATTGGTGGTGGCCGGCGGCTGGTCGTTGTTGGCCAGCCTCGGATTTGCCGCGCTGTTTCTGCTGGCCGGGCATTTGTTCATCGAAATGCAGACCGATATCCAGAGCGTGCGCGACACCGCGTTCATCTATCTGCCGTATCTGGCGGTGTTGCCGCTGATTGCGGTCTGGAGCTATTTGCTCGACGGCCTGTTCATCGGCGCCACCCGCGCCCGGGAAATGCGCAATGGCATGCTGCTGACCGTCGCCCTGCTGCTGCCGTTTGCCTGGGCGCTACAAGGGTTGGGCAATCACGGGCTGTGGATAACGTTCCTGCTGTTCATGGTCTTGCGCAGCCTGACCCTCGGCGTATTTGCCCTGTGGCTGCGCCGCGACGACGGCTGGTTCAGCGGCGCCGCTCACTGAACCGGCGTGTGTTTGACGAACGCGACGACCTGCTCAAGCACCGGCGCCAGGCGCCGAAGCGGCCGCGACAGGCTCGCCACCAGCGTCACATGACTGGGGCGCGAATAGTACAGATCCTGCACCGGCACACCGGCCTCGCGCAGTTTGCGCGCGAGACCGGCGGTGTTGCGCGTCGGGTTGACCAGATTATCTTTGGTCGCAGCGATCAGCAGCGCCGGAGGCTCACCCTGCCGGACATGGTTGATCGGCTGCGATTGCGGCGGTGAGTCAGGCCAGAAGAATACCGGGCGCACAGCGGCATTCTTGATCGGCAGAAAATCGTACGGCCCGGCCAGGCCGATCCAGCCGCTGAGGTCTTTCGACGACATGCCCACCGCACCGAGCAGCGCAGGGTCGAGCGCCAGCATCGCCGCATTGTAGGCCCCGGAACTGTGACCCATCAGGAACAGGCGTTGCGGGTTGCCGGAGAACTCGCGGATATGCGCCCGGGTCCAGGCCACTGCCCGCGCCGAGTCTTCAAGAAACAGCGGATAGCGCACTTGCGGGTACAGCCGATAATCCGCCAGCACCGCGACGATCCCCCGCGACGCCAGCGCCTCGCCGACAAAGGCGTAATCGCCGCGATCACCGCTGTTCCAGCTGCCGCCGTAGAAAAACACCACCACCGGTGCGCCCTCCAGTGGCTGGTGAGGCACGTAGACGTCGAGTTTCTGCCGTGGATCTTCGCCGTAGGCAATGCCCGCCGTTCGCTGGAACGTGTCATCGGGTGTCAGCGCATTGAGCACCTTGACCGGCGAACACCCCGACAGCATCAGCAGCAGACACCCGCCGAGGATTGAACCAAACCGTTGCCACAGCGGGTTTGTCATGGGTGCCACACCTCAAGATTGATCGTTCTGCCAGTGCCGCCGCACATGGTCGAGCCGTGCCTGCTGGCTCAGCCCGTCCGGCACGTCCGGCAGTGGCGCCCGGGGATGCTGCAAGCGTAGCCATAACCAGCCATCCAGCACCGCGCGGTCGCTGAAACCCAGGCTCAGGCCCTCCTGCACATGGGAGGCCATCCGCGCGTAGTCGGTTCCCATGGATTGGCACCAGCGCCAGATGTGTTGTTCCAGCAGACAGTTTTGCAAGCGTTCGCGCTGGCGCCGGGTCAGGCTTTCGTCGACGCTCAGCGGCTCGACCACCCATTGCGGATTGCGCAGTTGCTGCCAGCCCTCACTGCCAATGGCGAGGTCTGCCCAGGTACCACCGAACCAGCGCAGCAGTTGGATCGGCCCGAGCCAGCGGCTCAGGTCGGCGGCATCACAGGCATCGAAGAAGTAACTGGCTGTCTGCCGGTTGTAGTAACCGAGCAAGGCGCGATGATTGAGCCCGAACGAGACGGTCAGCATTCGTCGCAAGTGACTCAGAAGAACCTGCAGCGAGGCATCGCTCGCGATCAGCAGACCGCGCCAGGTCTGCGGATCACGGTGACACAGCGCCGCCAGTGCCGGGCTTTCGTGCAGGTCGACCAGCAGCGGCCCGAGCTCGCTTACCGCCTGAAATTCGGTGCCCTCGAACAGCCGCGTGCAATGGACGGCGGCGAACCCCTGACGCAACGTCGTCCGCGCCTGCTGCGCATCGGTGCCATCGAGCAGCAGCCACTGTGTCTGCGCGGTGAATGGCGCGCCGCTCAAGTGGCGCCGCCCTGTCCCAGCGACGCGACCAGCCGGCAACTGCAGATTGCCGCCGTGCAGTGGTTATAACTGCCACCGCCGGGCACCAGACACAACAGCAACAGCGGTTCGGCGGACATCAACCACCGCGCCAGACCTGCGCTCGGCAGAACGTCCGGCAGCACCGGAGGCTCTTGGCAGTCTTCGATCAGGGCCGGTTCCTGCAACACACCACTGATCACCGGCTGATCCGGATCGCCCTCAAGAAAACTCACCACCACCTCGACGCCCTCGTCCAACGCTGCCGGCGCCGTCTCGCTCAACGCCGCAGAAAGGGGCAGCCAGCAGTGACTGGCAGCAGCGCCTTCACCCTGATAGAGCCAGTCAAACTGCACCGCTACCGACCGCCATTCGTCAGGTTGAGGCTCAGTGACGGTCACCACCCAGGCCCGTTGCAGACTGTGCATACGCGGTGGTGTTGCAGGGCTCGTCGGCGGGGCAAGAGGCGCCTGGGCCGAGGCAAGAATCCGGTTGCTGTACGGCGGTTCGCTGGCCGGATCAGCACGATGCTCGATCCGGTTCAGCAGCCAGCGGCGGTTGCACTCGGCAAACGGATGTTCGCTCAGTGCCAGCCACCGCGCACTGCGCAAGGTTGGCAGATCGCTGTGGCCGTGGGCTTTGCCGGGCCGAGCCAAACGCTCCTGCACATCGCTGGCATCCACTTGCATCTGCCAGCGCCGGACGCTCGGCGAGTTCGCGTCATCGTCCACAGATGCCCCGCCAACCAGCGGAAACCTTGCGGGATCATCAACGAAGACCAGACAGTGCCCGTCAGGCCGATGCTCGAAGTAGTAGTGAATTCGCGCCTGCGCGCACAGCCGCTGCACGAACTGCAGGTCCGACTCGCGGTATTGGGTGCAAAACGTGCGTACCGGGTATTCGCCGTGCAAATCAAAACGCCGTTGCGCGCCAGCGATACCGTGCTCCTTGAGGACCTGTGCGAGGATCTGCGGCACACACTGGCTGCTGAAAATGCGCTGACTGAAACGCAGCGCCAGACAACTCAACTTCGGTCCCAGCGTCACTCGGCACAACCGCACCCCCGCCGCGTGCTCATGCTGCACGACGCTCTGCAGTTGCCCGCTCAGGCCATTGTGTCTGGGGCCGAAATGCAGGAACGCCGAGCGGTACAGCAGACCGGCCAGGTCCAGTTGCGGGTCATCGATCAACAGGTCGATGTCAAACGCAAAAGGTTCGCTGATGCCCTCACTGCCGGTAAAGGCCAGCACCTCGAAGGGGTCGGGCAGCCCCGTTACATCGAGACGAAACGACGGCTCGTTGACTGATTCGAACATGGGCGGATCTCTACAGGAGGGGCGGCCGGGGATTCTCGCCGAGAGACATGGCCGAGTAGAGAGCTGAAGTACAACTTAGGAAATGACCTACGCGAAAAGCAGACGGGATCACTTCACCGGCTGTGGCAGGCAGTTATTTCGCGGGAAATTTGGGAGATGTCCCACCGGATCATCCGAATTTTCCACCGCTTTCGTGGAAATTTCAGACAACCCGGTGCAACAGCATCTGTCTCAGGAAGACAGGTAGGAGGAGCGGGTCAGACCCAGACGCAAGGCATCGAGGAACTGCGTGCGTTCGCTGGCACTGATGCGGGCACTGGCGCACTTGTCACGGTAGTGGGTCATCAGTTCTTCCGGCGACAAGTGCACGTAGCGCAGCATGTCTTCGATGGTGTCGTGGGTCTCGATACCGGCGTGGTACACGCTGCCATCGGCGTTCTGATAGATGTTCACCGAGTCGGTGTCACCGAACAGGTTGTGCATGTCGCCGAGGATTTCCTGATAAGCGCCGACCAGGAACACCCCCAGCAGATAGTCTTCACCTTCGTTCAGACCGTGTACCGGCAGGCTGGTCTCGATGCTCTGCTCGTCGACGTACTGGTTGATCTTGCCGTCGGAGTCGCAGGTCAGGTCTTGCAGCACGGCACGACGCAGCGGCTCTTCGTCCAGACGATGCAGCGGGATGATCGGCAACACCTGATCAATCGCCCAGGTGTCCGGCAGGCTCTGGAACACCGAGAAGTTGCAGATGTACTTGTCGGCCAGCTTGTCGTTGAGTTCGTCGAGCACCTGACGGTGCGAACGCTGACGGGCTTTCAACGAGTTGTGCAGGCGACGGCACACCGCGAAGTAGCACTGCTCGGCCAGGGCTTTTTCAGCCAGGGTCAGTTTGCCGTCGGCGTACTGCGAGGCCACGTCACTCATGTAGTGCGTTGCGCGCCAGTAGGTCTCGGTGACCATTTCGATGTCGGTCGGGCCGAGCAGGTCAACCAGCCACTGCACGGTTTCCGGCAGTGCTTCCTTGTTTTCGATCTGTGGCACGTCGTCGTTGTGCTTCTCGACGTCAGTCACTTGCACCACCAGCATCGCGTGGTGTGCGGTCAGCGAGCGGCCGCTTTCGGAGAAGATGTGCGGATGCGGCAGGCTCTGCGCGTCGCAGAATTCCTTGAGCATGCCGACCACGACACCGGCGTAGTCGTCCATGTCGTAGTTGATCGAACTGGCATTGCGCGAGTGGGTACCGTCGTAGTCGACACCCAGACCGCCGCCGACGTCGATGTGATCGACCGGCAGGCCAAGGTTGCGCAGCTCGCCGTAGTAACGGATGGCTTCCTTGAAACCGTGCTGGTAGTCAGCCAGGTTGGCGATCTGCGAACCCATGTGGAAGTGCAGCAGGCGAATGCCCTGATCCAGGCCCGCGGCGCGGAAACGCTCGACCACCGACAGCAGTTGCGCCGCCGACAGACCGAACTTGGATTTCTCGCCACCGGTGTCCGCCCACTTCGACGACGCCAGCGACGACAGGCGCACGCGCAGGCCGACCTGTGGCTTGACCTTGAGCGAGGCCGCTTCTTCGATCACCAGGCCGACTTCGGATTCTTTCTCGATCACGATGAACACGTTGTGGCCGAGCTTCTGGCCCATCAGCGCCAGACGGATGAACTCGCGGTCCTTGTAACCGTTGCAGACGATGGTGCCGCCCTTCGGCGCCAGCGCCAGCACCGCCAGCAGCTCAGGCTTGGAGCCGGCTTCCAGACCGATGGAAACGTTCTGGGTGGCGATGATGTTCTCGATCACCGCTTCCTGCTGGTTGACCTTGATCGGGTACAGCGCGGTGTACTTGCTCTGGTATTCCAGGCGCTCGATGTTCGAGTCGAAAGCACCGGTCAGCTGACGGACGCGGTCTTGCAGGATGTCGGGGAAACGTACCAGCAACGGCAGGGACAAGCCGCTCTTGCGCAGTTGGTCGACTTGTTCGAACAGGTCGATAGGCGAACTGCTCGGGCCGTTCGGACGAACTTCGACGCGACCGGCGTCATTGATCGCGAAATACCCGGCCCCCCAATGGCGAATCCCGTAAACACTGCGGCTGTCCGCAACTGTCCATTGGCTGCCATCGTCTTTGCGTGTGCGTCGTACGGACATCGAAGTCCCCTATAAAGAAGTCATAGTGCGTCGCCTGATCGCAGGCCGGCGCAGTCTAAAGAATGAAAATGACGGTTCGTCAGCGCGGCGGTAGACCGCGCTGACCGCGTGTAGTTTAGAAACCGGTATGAACAGGCTCTGTGAAAACCATGGAGACGACGCCGGCGCTGAGCATTACAGAGCCGGATCAAGCCGCAGGTGGTTTTCACAGAGGCTGCTAGCCGCCGGACTTCTTCGCTTTGAAACCGTGCTTGATCAGCTCTGCCAAGAGTAGCTCGACATGATCGCCCTGGATTTCGATGACCCCGTCCTTCAACGCCCCACCGGTGCCGCAACGTTTCTTCAACGTTGTCGCCAGCTCCTTGAGGGCGTCTTCGGCCAGTGGCACGCCGGTGATGGTGGTCACCGTTTTGCCGCCACGGCCCTTGCTCTCGCGACGCACGCGGGCAATGCCGTCCCCGGCCGGGATTACGGTTTGTTTGCAGATACAGGCGTCCACCGGTTTGCTGCATTCCGGGCAATGACGACCTGCGTCGGTGGAAAATACCAGGCCACCAAGGGCGGCGAAGGATGCGGCTTTTTTGGCCACCGGCAATCCTCTTGGGAGGACAAAGACTGATCGCGACCTTGGGCAAGGTCATCGACCGCGAAGCCCCACTCAGGCAGGGGCAGCGCTACTGCACCGTACGCTTGAACAAAAGCAGGTCGGTGCAGCTTGAAAAGGTCGCGCAGTGTAACGGCAAAAAGCGCAATTGCTAAGAGCCAATCGGCGCCAATTTATGTGTTCTTTGCGACGTCGCTTTGCTGCGCCTTCAGATAGCGCTTCAACGCGGCCAGAGAGTCCGGGCAGTAAGGCTTTTGCTCGATTTCCAGCAGCACCTGTTCGACCGGAAGGAAGCGTGCTTCCAGCACTTCTTCCGGCTGCAGTTTCAGCGGGCCGTCCCACACCGCGGAAAACGCCGAGCACCACAGGCGATTGCCGGTGTCCTCGAAGAAGAAATGATCGTGGGCGGTCAGTTCCACCCCGCTCACCCCCAATTCCTCTTCCAGCTCGCGGGCCGCCGATTCGGCATAGGTCTCATCGGCCTGGACCATGCCGCCGGCCGCCACGTCCCAGTAACCGGGATAGATCGCCTTGCTCAAGGTGCGTCGATGCACGCAGAGCTCACCGGCACTGTTGAACAGCATGATGTAAGTGCCGCGACCGATCAGCCCACGCTCACGCAGATCGGCCCGCACCAGGGCGCCGAGCAGGTTGTCCTGCTCGTCGACCCAGGCGATCTGTTCAGCATCGGAGGCGGCGCGATGGGCCGCCTCTTTGGCGCTCTCGTCCATGACTCAGCCCTGATTGAGCAGTTGACGCAGATCGATCACGGCGGCGTTGGCCCGGGAGATGTAGTTGGCCATGACCAGCGAGTGGTTGGCCAGCACGCCGAAGCCGCTGCCGTTGAGAATCATCGGGCTCCAGACCGGCTCCTGCGAGGCTTCCAGCTCACGAATGATCTGGCGCACGCTGACCGTGGCGTTCTTCTTCGCCAGCACATCGGCGAAGTCCACTTCGATGGCGCGCAGCAGGTGCGACAGCGCCCAGGCCTGACCGCGTGCTTCATAGAACACGTTGTCGATCTGCATCCACGGAGTCTCGACCACTTCCTCGTCAACCTGCGGCACTTCGCCCACCGCCGGCACTTCGGTTTTCAGTGCGGTGTTGAGCTTCACCCGGCCAACACTGGCGGACAGACGTTGCGACAGCGAACCCAGGCGAGTGCCGACATCGCCCAGCCAGTTGTTCAGGTTATCGGCGCGGGCGTAGAACAAGGCGTTTTTCTGCGTTGGATCAGACAGACGCGCCTGATAACGGCTCAGGGAGTTGATGCCTTCCTGATACTCCGATTCGCTCGACGGCAGGATCCAGCTCTTGTTGTCGAAGTTGAAACGCGGTTCGGCTTTTGCCAGGTCGGCATCTTCGGCCGACTGCGACTGCGAACGGGCGAAGTCTTTACGCAGGGCCCGGGTCAGGTCACGCACCTGCACCAGCACGCCGTATTCCCAGCTCGGCGTGTTGTCCATCCACAGGCCTGGCGGGAAGCGGTCGTTGGAAATGTAGCCACCCGGCTTGTTCAGCAGAGTGCCGGCAACGGTCTTGAGGGTTTCGACCGTGGTGTAACCGACCACCATTTGCTTGCCTTCTTTCTCGGCAGCCGCCTGGGCATTTTGTGCCACCGGGAACAGCGCGGGCTCCTGGCTCCAGTACCAGCCCAGGCCAATAGTGACCAGCAGATAAATGCCGATCAGCGTGGCCAGCGCGCGGCTGAACAGCAGCCCGCCCACGTAGCTGCGGGTGGCCGACTTCGGTTCAGCGGCACGTTCAGGCGCGCTGCCCGCGCGGTTCTTCCAGTCCAGCATGGCGATATCCTTTCAATCACTTGGGTTCAACGGTTCGACCACAACCATACAACAACGTGCCAAGGCCGGGCACCCGTGATCGGGTCATGGAACAAAAAACCGCGCGCGGTCGGTGAGCGAAAGGATAGACGCGCCCTTCAGACGCTGAAAATTTTCATTGAAATCGGCCGGACGGCGTCAGCTGCGAACAGATGGGCGATGCCCTCAGCGTCGGTCTTGCGCTGGCTGACAACGCCGTCAACCGTTACGAGATAAGGCTGCTGCGCCAGCGGCTCACCGGTCATGCTGTCGACCAGACGAAAAATTCGCGGGGTTCGGACGGGCTGCGCGGGGGGATTGTTCATCATCTCGAGCACAGTCTGATCGAAGACCGACGCCGCAACCGGCCACTGGCCGAATTCGGCTTGTGACTTGAGCAACAACCAGTCGCCACACTCAATCTGCCCCAGCACTTCGCTGTCCAGATTGATCAGCAAGCTGGCCCGCAGCTCATCGAGCCCTTCAAGCCGGCGGCGCTCCAGCAATACCTGACAGACGCGTTCCAGCGCCTGATCCACGGGGTAAACATGCTGACGCTCGGCGCTGGTCAACTCAGCATGATGAACCAGCCTCATCCCTGCGCCGCGCCTTGCCACTCGTCGGAGCCCATCGTGCGGCTCACCTCGTGTCGCCAATAAATGCGCTGGTAGCTGAAATGGACTTTTTCCAGTTGAGTGAAGTGCGACACCGCCGAATCCAGACAATGCGGCATCAGCACCTCGGCACCGACGATCAGCGCATCCTCCAGTTCGATAGTGTAGAAGTGCTCCTGCACGCCCTGGGCGGAGGTGCGATAGAACTCCACGCGACACTGGCTGAGCAGCTCACCGGAACACATCGCCACCTCGATCAGGGGCGATGCCTTGTCGAGTGCCTTGGTGATGATCAGCGGCTTGTGCATCCGCCTCCCCGCGCCCTGCCCCTTGGGAAGGAAAATGCCGTGGCTCAGGGCCTGAACCATGATTTTGTCCTCACGCCCCTTCTGATAGATGTTGCCCACCGACTCCTCGGTGAAGGCCCCGGCACTGATCAGCCCCTGACGGCTGCCGTGAATGGTCATGAAGGCTGGGCTGGGCATGGGGTTGCTCCTTTTTGTGGTTGGGGCGGGGGGAAATGGTCGGGTTCGTCGGGGAGCTTTTCGATTTCTTCGAAAGGTATCCAGGGTTCGGCGACCTCAAGGGTGATGAGGTAGCGCTCCTGATCCGGATGCCTGGAGTCTCGAAATCGTGCCAGTGACAGCATTGCCTGGTACTTGTCGCCAGCCTGCCAATAGGACGTGCCCGAGAGCACGCCTTGTCGGACGTATGCACGCCACTGCGGGGTATCCGCCATAGTCGGATCGCGCCGCGTACCCATCGGTTTCCAGCCCTTTGCACACCACTGTGCCTGCAGATCGACTACAACTTTCATCGCATCGTCGATGAGTAAAGGCTCGATTTGCGGGGACATGCGGATGTCGATGACCAGATTGCCAACGAAAGTCAGCGTAAAAAAACGCGCAAGAGGTGTTTTGAATCCGTACTGCGGATCAATAAAGCGCAGGCGGGCGTCAGTCTTCGGGATCCCACCCGAAACGCCGCCTCGGCCGCGACCCCACGCCTTGAATCCGGCTGTCGAGTGCGCTTCCATGTATTCATATGTTCCCCCCATTTTCACGGTAATCACGGGGTCATCCCACAATGGCTGCGTCAGTAGACGTGCGGCGGCTATCGCTAGAACAGTACAAAGCACCAACGCCCCCCAACAGCGCCTGCTGAACAGAAAGAAGTGCAAGTTAACTCCCCTCCATGGTGGCAATTTCATGGATGGATTGTGCTAGCGCATGTCTATCGTCGTTATTGAGCATCTGGTCAAAACGAGCCGCCGCCCGAAGCACGAACGCCATTCGTTGATCGATATCGGATAAATCCGCTAGAGGATTAGTATCGAAACCGATGGTGCGGCCATCATCGACTCGCTGGCATTGACTGGTGAGGGTCAACTCGATGGCCTGGGCAACGCCTGAGGGAAAATCCGTTACGTAAGAAAAATGATTGCCCCGCAGCAGCGCCACCAGATGAAGGTTTTCGTAGATGGTTGGCTGAAGAATGTTTCGTTGCTCATGCCAAGCCAGATGCTCCACACTTTCGGCAATATTCCCTGCCTCGATCGCTTCAAAAGCATCCAGAATTTCTGTAGAGCGCTTTCCAAACTCAAGTGTTTCCTGCCCCACCGGCCAAAGGACCGGAAACGTGGGGTGCCCATATATTTTTTTCCGCTCACCAAGACACTTCTTCAACTCCGCCAACCCACGCACCGCATAAAACCGGTGCAACGGATGTACATCCAGAAACAGCGTGGTATTGCCCATCGCCATCATGTCGTACACATGCTGGAACTGTTGCTGCGCCACTGACAACGCTGCACCGGGGCCATGGAAATCCAGCGACGACACAGGATTGCGCGCCCGGGCTTCGTCGTACTCGCGCAACGCATCGGCTTGCTCAGGCATTTTTGCAGGAGTCAGCAATCCGGACTCGCGGCGAGCATCCCGCACCCGCTGCCGCGCCTCATGTTCTTCACGAATACGTTCGATACTGTCTGCGGCATGGAGCAGCCCACAACCCACCTGCTTGGAAGCGAAGGCCGCCAGACCCGCCCACTGGAACCGCGGATCGTGTCGCCACAAGCGGGCATAGGCGGCGTTGATCGCCCGGTTGCGTGCAACGGGATCGGCGATCAGAACGCCCTCAGGTGCGACAACTTTCTCGGCCTCCTGCTGACAGGCACGCCAGAGGCACTGACACGTCAGTACCGGAACCTCGGTAACCAGCATCTTTTCGCCGTACAGCCACTCTTCCTTGCACTCACACTCGGCGACGGGCGCGGTGGTGTGGTTCAGGCGTAATCCATCGCTGGGATGCTGGTTGAAACATTGGGTCATGGTGGCGAAGGCATCTAAGGGAATCCCTTAACCCTACCCTTCTGTAAACCCTGTGAAAGGGGTCGAAGAAAAATCAGAAGACTCTGAAAGACAATGACTTCAAAGCGGTGGGACACTCCTTCGCGAACGACAGGAAAAATCCCAAAGAGCCCGTAATACGGGGGCTTGACCGACGAGCAAGTCAAAAACAAAACCGCTCGGTCAGAAACTGAATTGTGCAGCACCGCAGATTATTGATGCACGACACTCATATAAGGGAAAAGAGGTGCTAGCATAGAGCCACCAGTCGATCTCAGCATGCGCCCTAACTAGTAGTCAGGATATGACCGAGCCAGAAGACCCCAGCCGTGAGCGCCTCAAGCACCACTTTGCCCAGCGGGTAATTCATCAGGCACGTCAGATTCTTGAGATATGGCAGCGCCTGCAACGCAGTGAGTGGTCCACTGCCGACCTCGCCGAACTGAGCGAAGCGAACTTGCGCCTGCTGCGTTTTGCCGAGCGCTTCGAGCAGCCCGAGCACACGCAACTGGCTCATCACATCAGCCAGTCGCTGGAAGCGGTGGACGCCAATCGCGGGCGTCTGAGCAGCGGCCTGATCACCGACCTCAATCGCTTGATGCAGCGTCTGTCGCGCACCGGTCTGCGCCATGGTGATCAACTCGACCAGACCTTCCTGCCGCCACTGCGCAAACCGATCTACGTCATGTTGCAGGATCACGACCGCGCCGAGCGGCTGGCCAAGCAGTTGGAGTTTTTCGGCCTGACCGCGCAGGCGCTGGACAGTGTCGCGGCGTTTCGCTCCTCGATGGTCGAGCGCTTGCCCGCCGCGATCGTCATGGACGTGGACTTCAGCGGCGCAGGCGTCGGCCTGCAACTGGCTGCCGAAGCTCAGGTTGGCCTGGAAGAACCGCTGCCGCTGCTGTTTTTCAGCCTGCACGAAACCGACACCCCGACGCGCCTCGCCGCCGTGCGCGCCGGCGGCCAGGAATTTCTCACCGGCACCCTCGAAGCGTCGAGCCTGCTGGAAAAGATCGAAGTCCTGACCTGCGTCGCCCAGTACGAACCTTATAAAGTGCTGATCATCGACGACTCCCGCGCCCAGGCCTTGCACACCGAACGCCTGCTCAACAGCGCCGGAATCGTCACGCGTACCCTGATCGAACCGATCCAGGCGATGGCCGAACTGGCGGATTTCCAGCCGGATCTGATCATCCTCGACATGTACATGCCGGCCTGCACCGGCACCGAACTGGCCAAGGTGATTCGCCACAACGACCGCTACGTCAGCGTACCGATCATCTACTTGTCGGCCGAGGACGATCTGGACAAGCAGCTCGACGCGATGAGCGAGGGCGGCGACGACTTCCTGACCAAACCGATTAAGCCGCGACATCTGATTACGACGGTGCGCAACCGCGCCGCCCGTGCGCGCAATCTCAAGGCACGCATGGTCCGCGACAGCCTCACCGGCCTGTACAACCACACGCACATCCTGCAATTGCTCGAAGACTGCTCGTTCCGCGCCCGGCGAGAGAACAAGCCGCTGAGCTTTGCCATGCTCGACATCGACCACTTCAAACGGGTCAACGACAGCCACGGTCACCCGATGGGCGACCGAGTGATCAAGAGCCTGGCGCTGTTCCTCAAGCAACGCTTGCGCAAGACCGACTTCATCGGCCGTTACGGCGGCGAAGAGTTCGCCATTGTCATGCCCGACACGGATATAGAAGCCGCGCACAAAGTGCTCGACGAGATCCGCCAGCGCTTTGCCGAAATCCACTATCCGGCGCAGCCGCAGGATTTGTGGTGCACCTTCAGCGCCGGCGTGGTGGAAATGCACGAAGACTCCGACAGCCTGATGATGGCCAGCCAAGCCGACGAAGCGCTGTACCGCGCCAAGGGTGCCGGACGCAATCGAGTGCAGACCGCGCGCGACTCAAAGCAAAGTGCCACCTTTTCATCGGAATCCACCGATTCGGTCATAACCCTGTAACAGAACCGCAATAAATTCAGGCGCTTACCATTTCTGCCGTTGGTAGACGTCATGCGCCTGAAGTTGCTCACCAATCTCAACACCCTGCTGCTGGTCGCCGTCTGCGTGGCCCTCGGCGCGACGCTGTGGTGGTCGCAAAAAGCCCTGGAGCGTCCGTATCTGTTGATGGAGCGCTACCTCGGCCTGTCGCAGCAATTTCAGAATGACGTGGCGCGCAATGTCGAGGACTACCTCGCCAGCGGCGACGCCCTGCGACTGAGCAGCGCCAGCCAGGCCATCGACGGTTTGCAGAAAGAGCTCGGTGAACTGCCGCCGGCGCTGGCCGAGACCCTGCGCCCGAGCCTGTCGAGCCTGGAAGCATTCAGCAAAACCGACCTGCTCGCCGCCGGCAAACTGGCCGGTGATCCGCAGGCGTTGTTGTTGCAGGCCGAACGCGAACTGAGCGCCAGTCTCGATCAACTCAGCACCTACGCCAATGGCAACGCTACGTATCTGACACCGCTGCTTGTCGCTTCGCAGCACTTGGGCAAGCTGTCGCTGGCCCGCGACAAACTGGTCAGCAGCGGCCGCAGTGAACTGGCGGCCGACGTCGAGCGCGAAGTCGACACCATCCGCGCCCAGGCTCAGGCCATTGACGCCCTGCCCCTGCTCGGCGTGGTCGCCAGAAATGAATCCGGCAGTGATGATTTCGCCGCGATGATGGGCATCGAAAGCACCGAAAAATCCGCCGCCGAAGACGCCGGCATCGGCCTCAAGCGTGAATTGAACAGCCTGCTCGGCCGCTACCCGGCGGAACTGGCACGCACCCGCGAGCAGATCCAGAAACGCACCGAACTGAGCACCGCGACTCACCTGAAAATCGCCGCCGTGCAACAGGCCATCGCAGGACTCGAACCGGTGGTGCGCGCCCAGCACGGACAGATCCAGGGCGAAGTACGCCTGATGCAGGGCGTGATGATCGGCCTGATTCTGCTGATCGCGCTGCTGATCGACACTTTGCAGCGGCGCCTGGCGCGCACCCTGACCAACCTTGCTCCGGCGCTGTCGACCTGGGCCGAAGGCGACTTCAGCAACGACATTCACTTGGGCAACACCAACCGCGAACTGCATGACATCGAGGCTTCGCTCAACCGCTTGCGCGCGTATCTGGTGGATCTGGTCGGGACGATTCGCGGCAACGCCGAACAGGTCGCCGACAGCAGCCGCACCCTGGCCGAACTGAGCAACAACCTGCACTCCGGTGCCGAGCATCAGGCCGGCGACACCGCGCTGATCCGCGATTCACTGGGTGAGCTGGAAGCGACGATTCAGCAGGTCGCCGGCGATGCACGGCAGGCTGCCGATGCCAGTCGCCATGCCGGACTGGCCGTGGAGCACGGGCAAACCGTGATCGGCCAAAGCCTCACCGGCCTGCACGCGCTGGTCGGCGAGGTGCAGGGCAATGCACAGATGATCGAGCACCTGGCCGAAGAGTCGGCGACCATTGGTGGCGTGCTGACGGTGATCCGCTCGATCGCCGACCAGACCAACCTGCTGGCCCTGAACGCGGCCATCGAAGCGGCGCGGGCCGGGGAAATGGGCCGTGGCTTTGCAGTGGTGGCCGAGGAAGTGCGCTCACTGGCACAACGCACGGCCGGCGCGACGGCGGAAATCCAGACGCTGATCGCGGGCCTGCAAGCCGCCGCTCGACAATCGGTGGAAGGCATGCGCGCGCAGGTCGAACATGCCGAAGCCACAGCCAATCAGGCACAAGCGGCGGACGGCGCGCTGGATAAAATCGTCGGCGCGATCCAGACCATTTCCGACACGGCGATCCGCATCGCCGAGATCACCGCCCAGCAGAGTGGCGCGGTCAGCGAAATCCGTGATCACAGCGAGCGGATCCATCAATTGGGTGGGGATAACCTGCTACGCATCGGCGAAGGTCGAGAACAAGGCGAGAACCTGCTGCTATTGGGCGGGCAACTGCATACCGCCGTGCAGGCCTTCCGCGTCTGATCACGATCCCTGTAGGAGCTGCCGAAGGCTGCGATCTTTTGATTTTTTAGAAACAAGATCAAAAGATCGCAGCCTTCGGCAGCTCCTACAGAGCGAATGACCGGATCAAATCACTCAGTCACAAATTTCGCGCAAACATCGGTCATCGTGCTGGCTATTGCAGAGAACTGGACAGTCACAAAGCCTTTGCGGCATAGTCGCCGGGTTCTGACGACTGCTCATTCATAACAAGGAACATGCAGATGGCAACGCTACTGGTGCTGCACGGCCCCAACCTGAACCTGCTCGGCACCCGCGAACCCGGCACTTACGGTTCAACGACCCTGGCGCAGATCAATCAGGATCTGGAGCGCCGCGCCCGTGAAGCCGGCCATCATCTGCTGTATCTGCAGAGCAACGCCGAGTACGAATTGATCGATCGCATCCACGCCGCTCGCGGTGAAGGTGTGGATTTCATTCTGATCAACCCAGCAGCATTTACGCACACAAGTGTCGCATTACGTGACGCGCTGCTGGGAGTGAGCATCCCATTCATCGAAGTGCATTTGTCCAACGTGCACAAGCGCGAACCTTTCCGCCATCACTCTTACTTCTCCGATGTAGCGGTGGGAGTGATCTGCGGCCTTGGCGCCAGCGGTTACCGACTGGCCCTGGAGGCCGCACTAGAGCAGCTTGAAACACAGGCAACGACTTGAACCACAAGCGTTAAACGCCCCTGACCGACCCTTGGGAGTTGATGATTCATGGATATCCGTAAAGTTAAGAAACTGATCGAATTGCTGGAAGAGTCCGGCATCGACGAGCTCGAGATCAAGGAAGGCGAAGAGTCCGTACGCATCAGCCGTCACAGCAAGACTCCGGCTCAGCAGTATTACGCTCCGGCACCGATGCAGGCTCCGGCCGCTGCACCTGCCGCCGCTGCTGCTCCAGTGGCTGCTGCCGCTCCGGCCGCCGCTGCTGCTCCTGCACTGAACGGCACCGTGGCCCGCTCGCCAATGGTAGGCACCTTCTACCGCAAATCTTCGCCAACCTCGCCAGCCTTCGTTGAAGTCGGCCAGACCGTGAAGAAAGGCGACACCCTGTGCATCGTCGAAGCCATGAAGATGATGAACCACATCGAAGCTGAAACCAGCGGTGTGATCGAATCCATCCTCGTCGAAGACGGCCAGCCGGTTGAGTACGACCAACCGCTGTTCACCATCGTTTGAACTGCGGAGAGCCTTTGATGACTGCGAAGTTGGAAAAAGTTCTGATCGCTAACCGCGGTGAGATCGCCCTGCGGATTCTGCGTGCCTGCAAAGAGATGGGCATCAAGACCGTCGCCGTTTACTCCAAGGCCGACAAAGAGCTGATGCACCTGGGTCTGGCAGACGAATCCGTCTGCATCGGCCCGGCTTCTGCCGCTCAGTCCTACCTGCACATCCCGGCCATCATCGCTGCCGCTGAAGTGACTGGCGCCACCGCCATTCACCCAGGCTACGGTTTCCTCGCGGAAAACGCCGATTTCGCCGAGCAAGTCGAGAACTCCGGCTTCGCCTTCATCGGCCCGAAAGCCGAAACCATTCGCCTGATGGGCGACAAGGTGTCGGCCAAGCACGCGATGATCGAAGCCGGCGTGCCTACCGTTCCAGGTTCCGACGGCCCGCTGCCGGAAGACGAAGAAACGGCGCTGCGCATCGGTCGTGAAGTCGGCTACCCGGTGATCATCAAGGCCGCTGGCGGCGGCGGTGGTCGCGGCATGCGTGTGGTGCACAAGGAAGAAGACCTGATCGCCTCGGCCAAACTGACCCGCTCCGAAGCTGGCGCGGCGTTCGGCAACCCGATGGTCTATCTGGAAAAATTCCTGACCAACCCGCGTCACGTCGAAGTTCAGGTGCTGTCCGACGGCCAGGGTCACGCCATCCATCTGGGCGACCGCGATTGCTCGCTGCAACGCCGTCACCAGAAGGTTCTCGAAGAAGCGCCGGCACCGGGCATCGACGAGCAGGCGCGTCAGGAAGTGCTGGCTCGCTGCGTCAAGGCGTGCATCGACATCGGCTACCGCGGCGCCGGCACGTTCGAGTTCCTGTACGAGAACGGTCGTTTCTACTTCATCGAAATGAACACCCGTGTTCAGGTGGAGCACCCGGTTTCGGAAATGGTCACCGGTATCGACATCGTCAAGGAGATGCTCAGCATCGCCGCTGGCAACAAGCTGTCGTTCACTCAGGATGACGTGGTGATCCGCGGTCACTCGCTGGAGTGCCGGATCAACGCTGAAGACCCGAAAACCTTCATGCCGAGCCCGGGCACGGTCAAGCATTTCCACGCTCCAGGCGGCAACGGCGTTCGCGTCGATTCGCACCTGTACAGCGGTTATGCGGTTCCGCCGAACTACGACTCGCTGATCGGCAAGCTGATCACTTACGGCGCCACCCGCGACGAAGCCATGGCGCGCATGCGCAATGCCCTGGACGAAATCGTGGTGGACGGGATCAAGACCAACATCCCGCTGCACCGTGATCTGACCCGCGACGAAGGCTTCTGCAAAGGGGGCGTGAACATTCACTACCTCGAGCACAAGCTGGCTGGCGACAAGCACTAAGCTTCAGCCCGCACCAGACAAGGCCGCCTTCGGGCGGCTTTGCTGTTTCTGGAGATTGCAAAAAACCTGTGGGAGCGAGCTTGCTCGCGAAGGCGGCACATCAGTCAGCATCAAAGTGACTGGCAATCTGCTTTCGCGAGCAAGCTCGCTCCCACAAAAGCTTTGCGCTCGCGTAAACTTGCGCGCTTCTCGCTGGCCGCTAGGCTGCAATCATATTTTTTCAAAGGTGCCCGCCATGCCTTGGCTGCAAGTACGTCTCGCCATCAGCCCGGAACAAGCCGAAACCTACGAAGACGCTTTCCTTGAAGTCGGCGCCGTTTCGGTGACCTTCATGGACGCCGAAGATCAGCCGATCTTCGAGCCGGAACTCAACACCACCCCGCTGTGGGCGCACACACATCTGCTGGCCCTGTTCGAGGGCGGCACCGAGCCTGCGCCGGTGCTGGCCCATCTGGAACTGCTGACCGGCAGCCCGCTGCCCGAGCATCACAGCGAAGTCATCGAAGACCAGGATTGGGAACGCAGCTGGATGGACGGTTTCCAGCCAATGCGTTTCGGTCAGCGCCTGTGGATCGTGCCGAGCTGGCACGCCGCGCCTGAGCCTGACGCGGTCAATCTGTTGCTGGATCCGGGCCTGGCGTTCGGCACCGGCACCCATCCGACCACCGCCCTGTGCCTGGAATGGCTCGACGGTCAGGACCTGAAAGACTGCAACGTGCTGGACTTCGGCTGCGGCTCGGGAATTCTGGCGATCGCCGCCCTGCTGCTCGGCGCCAAAGAAGCGGTCGGCACCGACATCGACGTGCAGGCGCTGGAAGCCTCGCGCGATAACGCCGGACGCAACAACATTGCCGACGAGCTGTTCCCGCTGTACCTGCCGGAAGATCTGCCGCAGGTCAAAGCCGACGTGCTGGTGGCCAACATTCTGGCTGGCCCGCTGGTTTCCCTGGCGCCGCAGCTGTCCGGCCTGGTCAAGTCCGGCGGGCGTCTGGCGTTGTCCGGGATCCTCGCCGAACAAGGCGAAGAGGTCGCTGCAGCCTATGCGCAGGACTTCGATCTGGACCCGATCGCCAATCGTGATGGCTGGGTGCGCATCACCGGCCGTCGGCGCTAGAATGGCCGCCTGCATAAACCGGATCGCCGCATGACCGACAGCTTCGTCACCCAGTGCCCGCATTGCCAAACCAGCTTCCGCGTCAGCCATGCTCAGTTGAGCGTGGCCCGCGGGGTGGTTCGCTGTGGCTCCTGCCTGCAAGTGTTCAATGCCGCCAAACAGCTGCTGGAACAACACGCCGGCAAGGAAACGGTTACGCCGGTGGCGCCGTCCATTGTCCAGCCAGCACCGTCTCAGCCTGTGGTCAGCGAACCGCCGCCAGTGGTCGAAGCGCCCGTCAACGACGAACCGCCCGTGCCGCGCGCCATCAGCCAAAAGCAATGGAGCGCCAGCGAGCTGGATCTGGACAGCCTCGATCTGGACGAAGAACTGGCCCGCCTCGAACAACGGGAAATCCAGCCGACCACCGAATTCGGTCGTCAGCGCGAAGAGTCCCTGAGCGCCCGCCGCGACAGCCCTGAAGCCGATGAAACGGTGTGGCGCGACAGCCTGTTCAGCGCACGCGACGATGAACGCCTGCCCGAGCCCGAAGATGAAATCGAACCCGAGATCGTCGAAGCCGAACCGCTGAAAACCGCGCGCACCGAGCCTTCGTTGTCGCTGGAGCCGGTGGATCTGGATGACGAGCCGCCGATCCCGCAACTGCGCCTGCACGATCCGATCGATCCGAATGCCCGCCGCGAACGCCTGTCGGCCAGCGTCGAGCCGGACGATGACGAGTTGCCATCGGTCGAACCGCTGCGCAAAAAACGTGAACGTGCCGAACCCGGCGTACGCGCCGAAGTGCTGCAGGATCTGACCGACGACCCGCTGCAACTGGACTGGCAGAAGCGCCGTTCGCCCTGGGGCCGGCGCCTGCTCTGGAGTTTGCTGGTGCTGCTCGCCGCCGCCGGTCTGGCGGGTCAGTACATCGCCTATCATTTCGACGAACTGGCGCGCCAGGATCAGTACCGCCCGTGGTTCCAGCAGTTCTGTCCGCAGATCGGTTGCACGGTGCCGTCCAAGGTCGACATCGGCAAAATCAAAAGCAGCAACCTGGTGGTGCGCAGCCATCCCGAATTCAGTGGAGCGCTGGTGGTCGACGCGATCATTTATAACCGCGCAACATTCTCCCAGCCGTTCCCGCTGCTGGAGTTGCGCTTCGCCGATCTCAACGGTCACCTGATTGCCAGTCGTCGCTTCAAACCCGGCGAATATCTCAACGGCGACCTTGAGGGCATGGCGGAAATGCCGCCACAGACGCCGATCCACATCGCACTGGATATCCTCGATCCAGGCCCCAAAGCGGTGAATTACAGCCTGAGTTTCCACTCCCCCGAGTGAATCGCTTCATCGCTTCAGGTTTGACGGCAGTTTTCTGACTTCCTCCGCGGCCACCAAACCGCTGGTAATAACAGAATAACTGTTCAGATTTTGTTCAATTCAGCCTTTATCCAGTCATCGAGAGCGGGTATCATGCCAACCCTTTTTCGAACTCTCATGATCCGGCCCCACTTCAGGGAAGTCCTATGTCGGCGGTACGCATCGGCCCATATACATTGCAGAACGGTTTGATTCTCGCCCCGATGGCGGGCGTCACCGACCAGCCCTTTCGTCAGCTGTGCAAGCGTTTGGGCGCAGGGCTTGTAGTCTCGGAAATGGTCACCAGTGACATGAGCCTGTGGAACACCCGCAAGTCGCGCATGCGCATGATCCACGAAGGCGATCCCGAGCCACGCTCGGTGCAGATTGCCGGTGGCGATGCGCAGATGCTGGCGGACGCGGCACGGGCCAACGTCGAACTGGGCGCACAGATTATTGATATCAACATGGGTTGCCCGGCAAAGAAGGTCTGCAACAAGGCCGCCGGCTCCGCGTTGTTGAAGGATGAAGCACTGGTCACCGAGATCCTGCAGGCCGTCGTCGCTGCAGTGGATGTGCCGGTGACCCTGAAGATCCGCACCGGATGGGATCGCGACAACAAGAACGGCCTGACCGTGGCGAAGATCGCCGAGCAGGCCGGGATCACCGCGCTGGCCGTGCATGGCCGCACGCGCGCCGATCTGTACACCGGCGAAGCCGAGTACGACACGATTGCCGCGATCAAGCAGGCGGTGTCGATCCCGGTGTTTGCCAATGGCGATATCGATTCGCCGGAAAAGGCCCGCTACGTGCTTGACGCGACCGGTGCCGATGGCCTGCTGATAGGCCGGGCTGCCCAGGGGCGGCCATGGATTTTTCGCGAGATCGAACACTTCCTGCGTACCGGCGAGAAATTGCCGGCGCCGGAGCTGAGCGAAGTGGAACGCATCCTGCTGGAGCATCTGGCCGCCCTTCACGCCTTCTATGGGGATGTGATGGGCGTGCGCATTGCCCGCAAGCATGTGGGCTGGTATCTCGCAACCTTGCCGGGCGCCAGGGAGTTTCGCGCCCACTTCAATCGTTTGGATGGTACGGAAACACAATGCGCCAACGTTCGGGAGTTCTTCGCCGAGCGTTACAAGAGCCTGACAGGGGACGAAGAAGGGGTGGCCGCATGACGATGATGACCGAGACTTTAGTGAGTGGAACAGCACCCGTGAGCGACAACGTGAATTTGAAACAGCACCTCAATACCCCAAGCGAAGAAGGTCAGACCCTTCGCGGGAGTGTCGAGAAGGCGCTGCACAATTATTTCGCCCACCTTGAGGGCGCGTCCGTCACGGATGTGTACAACCTGGTGCTCTCCGAAGTCGAGGCTCCCCTGCTCGAAAGCGTGATGAACTACGTCAAGGGCAACCAGACCAAGGCCAGTGAGCTGCTGGGACTCAACCGCGGCACACTGCGCAAGAAACTCAAGCAGTACGATCTGCTGTAAGCATTCAATCAAACCAGAAAGGCGCCCGCGTAAAACCGGTCGCCTTTTTTGCTGACTTCCTTTGCTTTTGATGGAAATTGAGATGACCGACCAGACTACCCGCCTGCCGATCCGCCGCGCCTTGATCAGCGTTTCCGACAAGACCGGGATCCTCGAGTTCGCCAGGGAGCTTGAAGCCCTCGGCGTCGAGATCCTCTCCACCGGCGGGACGTTCAAGCTGCTGCGCGACAACGGTGTTGCCGCAGTGGAAGTCGCGGATTACACCGGTTTCGCGGAAATGATGGACGGTCGGGTGAAAACCCTGCACCCGAAAATCCACGGTGGGATCCTCGGTCGTCGCGGTATCGACGACGCGATCATGAGCGAGCACGGCATCAAGCCGATCGACCTGGTTGCGGTCAACCTGTACCCGTTCGAAGCCACCATCAGCAAGCCAGGCTGCGACTTGCCGACCGCTATCGAGAACATCGACATCGGCGGCCCGACCATGGTCCGTTCGGCGGCGAAAAACCATAAAGACGTGGCGATCGTGGTGAATGCCAGCGATTACGCCAACGTTCTGCAAAACCTCAAGGCCGGCGGCCTGACCTACGCTCAGCGTTTCGACCTGATGCTCAAGGCCTTCGAACACACCGCCGCCTACGACGGCATGATCGCCAACTACATGGGCACCGTGAATCAGGCTGCCGAAACCCTGAGCACCGAAGGCCGCAGCGAGTTCCCGCGCACCTTCAACAGCCAGTTCATCAAGGCTCAGGAAATGCGCTACGGCGAGAACCCGCACCAGAGCGCGGCGTTCTACGTGGAAGCCAAGCCTGCCGAAGTCGGTATCGCCACCGCGACCCAACTGCAAGGCAAAGAGCTGTCGTACAACAACGTGGCCGACACCGACGCCGCGCTGGAATGCGTGAAGAGCTTCGTCAAGCCGGCCTGCGTGATCGTCAAGCACGCCAACCCGTGCGGCGTGGCCGTGAGCCCGGACGCCGAGGGCGGTATCCGTCAGGCCTACGAACTGGCCTACGCCACCGACACCGAGTCGGCCTTCGGCGGCATCATCGCCTTCAACCGTGAGCTGGATGCCGAGACCGCCAAGGCGATCGTCGAGCGTCAGTTCGTGGAAGTGATCATTGCCCCAAGCGTCAGCGCAGAAGCCCGCGCCATCGTCGCCGCCAAAGCCAACGTGCGTCTGCTGGCCTGCGGCGAGTGGTCGGCGGATCGCGCTCCGGCCTGGGACTACAAGCGCGTCAACGGTGGCCTGCTGGTGCAGAGCCGCGACATCGGCATGATCGGCGCCGACGACCTGAAAGTGGTGACCAAGCGCGCCCCGACCGAACAGGAAATCCACGACCTGATCTTCGCCTGGAAAGTCGCCAAGTACGTCAAGTCCAACGCCATCGTCTACGCCAAGAACCGTCAGACCATCGGTGTCGGCGCTGGCCAGATGAGCCGCGTAAACTCCGCGCGTATCGCCGCGATCAAGGCTGAGCACGCCGGTCTGCAAGTGGCGGGTTCGGTGATGGCATCGGACGCGTTCTTCCCGTTCCGCGACGGTCTGGACAACGCGGCCAAGGTTGGCATCACGGCAGTGATCCAGCCAGGCGGCTCGATGCGTGATGCTGAGGTGATCGCTGCAGCCGACGAGGCTGGTATCGCGATGGTTTTCACCGGCATGCGCCACTTCCGTCACTGATACATCGATTCAAATGTGGGAGCTGGCTTGCCAGCGATAGCATCCCCTCGGTCTGACTGATGAACCGAGTCGCCTGCATCGCTGGCAAGCCAGCTCCCACAGAAAAGCGCCCCTGCGGTGCTCAACAGAATTAGCGTCATCCGAGGTTTTTGAAATGAATGTTTTGATCATTGGCAGCGGTGGCCGTGAACACGCCCTGGCCTGGAAAGTGGCTCAGGATCCGCGCGTGCAGAAGGTTTTTGTCGCGCCGGGCAATGCCGGCACCGCGATTGAAGCCAAGTGCGAAAATGTCGCCATCGACGTGCTGGCCCTTGAGCAACTAGCCGACTTCGCCGAGAAAAACGTTTCCCTGACCATCGTCGGCCCGGAAGTACCGCTGGTCGCTGGCGTGGTCGATCTGTTCCGCTCCCGTGGCCTGGACTGCTTCGGTCCGACCGCTGGCGCTGCGCAGCTGGAAGGCTCGAAAGCCTTCACCAAGGATTTCCTGGCCCGGCACAAGATTCCGACCGCCGACTACCAGAATTTCACCGAGATCGAGCCGGCCCTGGCTTACCTGCGGGAAAAAGGCGCACCGATCGTGATCAAGGCCGATGGCCTGGCCGCCGGTAAAGGTGTGATCGTGGCCATGACCCTGGCCGAAGCCGAAGACGCCGTGCGCGACATGCTCGCCGGCAATGCGTTCGGCGATGCCGGCGAGCGCGTGGTGATCGAAGAATTCCTCGACGGTGAGGAAGCCTCGTTCATCGTCATGGTCGACGGCAAGAACGTGCTGCCGATGGCCACCAGCCAAGACCACAAACGTGTTGGCGACGGCGACAGCGGCCCGAATACTGGCGGCATGGGTGCCTACTCCCCAGCCCCGGTGGTCACCGCCGATGTGCACCAGCGCGTGATGGACCAGGTGATCTGGCCGACCGTGCGCGGCATGGCCGAAGAAGGCAACGTCTACACCGGTTTCCTGTACGCCGGTCTGATGATCGACAAGGCCGGCAACCCGAAAGTCATCGAGTTCAACTGCCGCTTCGGTGACCCGGAGACCCAACCGGTGATGCTGCGCCTGCAGTCGAGCCTGGTGCTGCTGGTCGAAGCCGCCCTGGCGCAGGCACTGGACAAGGTTGAAGCGCAGTGGGATCCACGTCCGAGCGTCGGCATCGTGCTGGCGGCCGGCGGTTACCCGGGCGATTACGCCAAGGGTGCAGCGATCAACGGTCTGGACGCAGCCGCAAGCCTGGAAGGCAAAGTCTTCCACGCCGGTACGGCGCTCAAGGATGGCAACGTGGTGACGGCCGGTGGTCGCGTACTCTGCGCCACCGCCATGGGCGCCAGCGTCAGCGAAGCGCAGCAGCAAGCCTACAAGCTGGCCGCCGCCATCGACTGGGAAGGTTGCTTCTACCGCAAGGACATTGGCTACCGCGCCATTGCCCGTGAACGTGGCGAAACCCAGGAATAAGCTGTCCTTCAGGTCCGGCGCGGGATGCAGTCCCTCGCCGGGCTGTTCCGCCGCTGCGCATCGTTATATTCTGGCATCAACCTACGAAGGGATTTCGCCGTGCGCTGGCTCAGGATTGCCATAAGCTTCACCGTCACGCTGCTGACCTTGCTCTGCATGCTTCCGGCGCTGGCCGCGCAAGGCAGTGGCTGGTCGGTATTGCTTGACGATCAGGGCAATCTGCAACTGAGCGATATCCGCTCGGCTCGCTACACCAATCAATTCAGTCCCATCGAACTTGATCGCCTCACGGCGGCCGAGCCCGATGGCGCACTCTGGCTGCGCTTCAAACTGGCGCCGGGCAAGCACGAGCAAGTGCTGCGTATCTTTGCGCCCGACCTGTCCAGTCTCAGTCTGTACGTGCTGGACGGCGACAAGCTGATCGAGCAACGCCTCTCCGGCACCCACCAGCCGCAGGCCGAGCGACCACTGCCCAGCAGCGACTTCCTGCTACCGCTGCCGCAAAGCGACAAGCCACTCGACATCTATCTGCGCATGGTCTCCGACCATCAGCTGCGCCCGCACATCACTCTGCAATCGGCGGTGATGAGTGCCGCCAATCAGAACCAGACGCTGATTTTCGGCCTGCTGTTCGGTTGCCTCGGCATGTTGCTGCTGCACAACCTCGTGCGCTATGCCTACTCACGCTCGCGCAGCAGCCTGTGGCTGGCGATCTGCGAAGGCCTGCTGGGCCTGAGTCTGTTGCTGCTGCTCAACCTCGCCGGCCCGTGGCTGCCGAACTGGCACGCGATGCAGACGCCGGGCGCTTATCTGGCGCTGCTGCTGACCGCCCCGGCCGGGCTGATGTTCGCCCTGCGCTTCTTCGCCCCGCTGGGCCCGCACCCACTGAACAAACTGTTGCTGGGCGACATTCTGTTCATCGTGATCTGCAGCCTGCTGCTGTTGTTCGTCAACACCCTGCCGCTGAACATCATCACCTACGCGCTGGTGGCGCTGGCCGGCCTGAGCATGTTGCTGGTCGGCTTCTATCACTGGCAGAAGGGCTACCGTCCGGCGCGGCTGTTCGTTGCCGGGATGGTGGTGTTCAACATCGGCACGCTGATCATCCTGCCGGCCCTGCTGGGGCTGACCCTGGTGGCGCCGCAAGGCCTGATCATGACCCTGATGGGTTTCATCTGCATCAGTGGCTTGCTGATGAGCATCGCCTTGGGTGAACGCCAGCGCAGCATCACCGAAAGCCGTTTCAGCATCAGCCGCGACCTAGCCGCGAGCAATGCCGAGATCAACGCCAAAGCCGAGTTCCTCGCCAAGATCAGCCACGAAATCCGCACCCCGATGAACGGCGTGCTGGGCATGACCGAGCTGCTGCTGGGCACACCACTGTCGGTCAAGCAACGTGATTACGTGCAAACCATCCACAGTGCCGGCAACGAACTGCTGACGTTGATCAACGAGATTCTCGACATTTCCAAGCTCGAATCCGGACAGATCGAACTGGACGATGTGCAGTTCGACCTCAATGCTTTGATCGACGACTGCCTGAGCATCTACCGGGCCAAGGCCGAACAGCAAAACGTCGAGCTGATCAGTTTCATCCAGCCACAGGTACCGCGCGTGATCAGCGGCGACCCGACCCGCTTGCGCCAGACCCTGCTGAGCCTGCTGGAAAATGCCCTGAAAAAAACCGACGAAGGCGAAGTGCTGATCGTCGTCGCCCTCGACGAGCGCAGCGTCAAGCCGCGCCTGCGCATCGCCGTGCAGGACAGTGGCCAGCCGATGGAGGCAGAAGAGCGCGATGCGCTGCTGCACGCCGAGTTGCACAGCAAGCACTTCCTCTCGGCCAACCGTTTGGGTGGCAACCTTGGGCTGGTGATCGCCCGGCAACTGATCCGCCTGATGCACGGCGAGTTCGGGATCAAGAGCGGCGCCAATCAGGGCAGTACCTTGTGGCTGACCCTGCCACTGGACCCGGACCGTCTCGAACACCCGACCTCCGACCTCGACGGCCCGCTGCAAGGTGCGCGCGTGCTGGTGGTGGACGACAACGACACCTGCCGCAAGGTGCTGGTGCAGCAATGCAGCGCCTGGGGCCTGAACGTCAGTGCAGTGCCCTCGGGCAAGGAAGCCTTGGCGCTGCTGCGCACCAAGGCGCATCTGCGTGACTACTTTGATGTGGTGCTGCTGGACCAGAACATGCCCGGCATGACTGGCATGCAACTGGCGGCCAAGATCAAGGAAGACCCGAGTCTGAACCACGATATTCTGCTGATCATGCTCACCGGCATCAGCAACGCGCCGAGCAAGATCATCGCGCGCAACTCCGGGATCAAACGCATCCTCGCCAAACCGGTGGCCGGCTACACGCTCAAGACCACGCTGGCCGACGAGTTGAACCAGCGCAACAAGGGGCAGGTGGTGTTCCAGCCGCAAGTGGTCACCCCCGCGACCGCCGCCAAGGTGCCGAGCGATTTCCGCATTCTCGTCGCCGAAGACAACACGATTTCGACCAAAGTGATTCGCGGCATGCTCGGTAAACTCAACCTGCAACCGGACACTGCCAGCAACGGCGAAGAAGCCCTGCAGGCGATGAAGGCTCAGCGTTACGACCTGGTGCTGATGGACTGCGAAATGCCGATCCTCGACGGTTTCTCGGCGACCCAGCAATTGCGCGCGTGGGAAGTCAGCAATCAGCGCATCCGCACACCGATTGTCGCGCTGACCGCGCACATCCTCGCCGAGCACAAGGAACGCGCGCGCCAGGCCGGGATGGACGGGCACATGGCCAAACCGGTGGAGTTGTCGCAACTGCGCGAGCTGATCGAGCACTGGGTGGCCCAGCGTGATCAGCAGAACCGTACGGCCTCGACTTTCTGACGATTGCCGTTCATCGCCCGAAAGCGCTTGCAGCTCCCAGGCAATCCGCCTCAGACACCGAGATCGATTGCCTCAGCCAATGGCGCCACGTTCTGCGCCAGTCGATCTCCAAGCTTTCGCGCCACGGCCTGACGCGATAGCGCGTAGAGCGTTTGTGACAGCGTCGCTTGCGCATAACGCACACACACCAGACCTTCAACTTCAGCGCTCGCGAAACGCTGCGACCACGGATTGGCAGCCAGCGTCTGTCGCGTCTTGAACTCAAGATAAAGGCTGCTGATCGATGTCGGACTCTGCGCAGCAATGGTCAGCAGGCGCACCACCTGAAGCGCAGGCCTCGGCGTCTGCATGAGCGCCTCGCCAGGCGGCTCGGGCAACGTCTGCACTGCCGAAACACCGTCAGTGATTCGCGCCGCATATGCCATCAGCCCGCCAAGTGCCGGATCGTTGCCAGCGTTATTGGCCAACACTATCGTGGCCCACTCCAGCGCCGAACCCGTATCTGCCTGAGCGACAGAGAAATCCTCGCGCAACTTCACGCTTCGCACCCAGAAGTCATCCAGCACAGCGATATAAGCGTCGTACCAACTTTCAACTTTCGCGTCTTCGATTTTTTTATTGGCGACCAGTTGCGCCAAAAGACCTGATTGAACGAGATCATCGTAATCCGTGCGGCGTCCAGATTCCGGCAACGCCAAAACAGCATGCCCTACCGCCAACAACGTGTATAACCGAGCCATTATCAACCCTCAATGGAAAAAGGGCGGACCAATAACGGCCGCCCTATCAATAACACTCAGTCAGATCTCGTAATCTTCGATCTTGGTTTTTGCGTTCAAACCCAGTTTGACGCGGATGGTATCGCGAGTTTGCTCGACGATAGAAGGCACTTTGCGGAATACCGAATCACCCCGATAGAGTTTCACTTCACGCGAATCCCAATCCATGAACAACACTTGCTTGGCCGTGTTCTTGCGGATGAAACGCACAGTCCCCAAGGCCATGGTGACTTCGCCATTGATTTCGGTACACGTGCCCGCCGCCATACCGCCGACACCATGTTCAAGCATGTTGCGCTCGTACAGCGTCAGCGCGGTTTCACGCTTTTTCAGGGCGGTAATGGCGTCGCCTGCGACTTTCAGCATCAACACCGAAGCCGAGCCCGGCACAGCAAGCCCGGCCACGACGCTGCCGAGGATCTCCAGCACCAGTTGATCCATCCGTACGGTATTACCGCCGATGTTCATGTCGTTGTAGTACTTGCTCGTTGGCAGCCAGCCGGCATCGGTCATCACTTGCAGAAACAGGTAGTACCATTCCTTGCCCTGATATTCGTACGGATACTTCTTGTTGGCGACCAGCGTGGCGAACAGGAACGCGTGTTGCACATCTTCGCGATTCTGTTCACTCAAGTTTCCGGTAAAGGACAGAATGCCTTCACCGACGATGGAACCCTTGCCCGGCTCTTCGATCGCCGGCAGCGAAAGGCCACGAGGACGAATAGCCGCGCCGTCCAGTTCATAACTCTGCAAGCGGTGGACACACTCAGCAACGGCGCAATCTTCAACATCATGAATATTCATTATCAAATCCTTATTAATTAAAACGAGCTCCTCTTGAACCCGCGAAAGAACAATAAACAGAACAATAAAAAACCACAAACCAGAACATGTAACTTGCTAATAACAAGACCCGAAAAACACGCATTTCAAAACTACAACTTGTTTAGTTACTCCGTGGATATTTGTTTTCGCCATCCCCCCAAAAATTAAACCGGCTGATAGACTCCGCTCTGTCCATCTGCCGCCGCGAGCCAACACCATGCTCCACGTGTTATTCAGCGTTTACCTGAAGATGCTGGTGCTCTACAGCCCCTTCTTCGTGTTGTCCTGCTTCATCAGCCTGACGCGTGGCTACTCGCGCAAGGAGCAGCGGCGCCTGGCCTGGAAAGTGGCGATTGCCACGCTGGTATCCAGCGTCTTGCTGTACCTGTTCGGGCGGGTGATTTTCGATGTGTTCGGGATCACGGCGGACGCATTCCGCATCGGTGCCGGCAGCGTGTTGTTCATCTCGGCGTTGGGCATGGCCCAGGGCAAGCCGGTGGTGCAGAGTGACAACGTGCAGCAGGACGTGACGATTGTTCCGCTGACCATCCCGCTGACCGTCGGCCCGGGCACCATCGGCGCCCTGCTGGTGATGGGCGTCAGCCAGCCGCACTGGGACGATAAACTGACCGCGATCATGAGTATCACCCTTGCCAGCTTCACCGTCGGCGTGGTGCTGTACCTGTCCAATCACATCGAGCGGATTCTCGGCGACCAAGGCTTGCAGATTGTCAGTCGGTTGATGGGCCTGTTTGTTTGCGCGCTGGCGGCGCAGATCATCTTTACCGGGGTGAAGGGCTATCTGGTTTCCTGAGGTGAAGTCAGCCGGTGCAAACCTTATTCAGGACGAGACAGAATCAGTAAAAAGGCCCGCGCAGAAATCTGCGCAGGCCTGGTCATTTTCCCCTCCACGTCAGGCCGGCACGGCTCCCAGCAACTGCGCAAGCGTTGCACTGCCGTCAGCATCATCGACCTCGACGACTTCACGCAGCCTTTGCACCAGACTCGATACCGCATGGGAGCGCTTGCCCTCGAAGCCGAGGAAGACGTCGCCGCGCATCGCCGGATCCCGCGAGCACACATCCCTCAGGATCAGGCTGTGCTGGCGATCCGGGTCGACGATCAGCAAGTGCTCGTCGACAAACGACAGTTGCAGTTTTTGCGGAGCGTCCAGCGCCCAGACCAGCTTGCCGGGAATCACCGGAGCCTCGCCCAGTGGGGGACGACAATCGACGATGACCGATTCCAGCCGCAACCAGCTGGCCTTCGACAGGTGATACGTCACACCACCCTGCCCCACGCGCAATACCAGACAACTCACGTCATCAGCGATCAGTGGCAAGAGGTCGTCGACCTGTTTCTGGCCCTCGACCACCAACACCTCGGCGTCGCGCCGCATATATTCGAAAGGGCCAATGCTCTGGTGATCGGGGTAGACGAACACACAGTGTGCCGCGCGCTCGTGCAACAGCACATGCCGATGGCGCGTGCCGAGCAATTCGCAATCGTGCGGCAGGTTCTGGCCCGCGATCCGGATCAATCGGGCATTCGCCACGTCGAACCATTGCAGTTTGCCCGCGTCGGACTCCACGGCGATGTAGGGAGCATGCTCGGCAGTCTCCAGCAATGCCTGCAGAGCCTCTGGCAAATGCTCTGCGTGTTCGCTTGCCCACTGATGATCGACGCCAATGATTCGTTCAGGTTCCTGATATCGCAGCTCGAGAGACACGCCATCGGCTGACGTCCCGCGCAGACCGGAGCCATCATTGCTCACGGTGCTGAACCGCCAGTCGTCCCACTCGGCCTGCGGTGCCGGCAACAGCTCGCCCGCCAGTAACTGTGCGCCACCGCCGAAGGCTGCTGCGAGCTGTCGACTGTCAAAGAACAGCTGACTCAAGATCTCACCGCTGCCGACGTCCAACAGCCAGACCGCCCGATTGTCCGGGGTCACGCCGAGCAGGCGCATTTCCCGGTCGTGCCCCGGGTCGCACAGCAGCACGCGGTTATCCACGTACCAGGCACACAGGTTGCGATCACCGGTGGCGTTGCGCACACCCAGAATGGCAAAACTGTCGATCGGGTACTTCGCTGCCAGCGCTTCCAATGCTTGCCACCACTGGGCCCGTCCCTTGAGCCAGCGCTCACTCAAGCCACCCAGCTGCACTTCACCCTCGGCGGTCAGATTGAAGAACAAGCCGTCATCGGTCAGGGCCAGATACCCGTCCTGTACCGGCACCACGTCATTCAGTCCGTCAGGCTGAAGCCATTGATGCGTCCATTGCGCCGGCCAACGCTCGCTGCCTGCGGGCGCGCTGCGTTGCACCCTGCACAGTTTTTGCGCCAGCCGGTCGTAGATGAAAAACAGCGCGTGCTCGTCGTTGACCGGCAGCAGCACCAGATCATCTAGATGCTTGATCGAATCGGCCCAACCGCGGTGACGCCCAGAGGCAAACGGATGAATGCACAACAGGTCCCGGCTGCGAATCCAGACCAGATCGCGCTTGTCCGGATTGAACTTCCAGCACACCGACACGTAGGCGGCCGGTTGCCAGTCGACGGTGGTGACGCCTGCGCGTTCGGGCACCGGCGATAACGGGAAATAGTGACCCAGCACCGCCGACCAATGTGTCAGGGTCGGATTGGCGAACACTCGCTGGCCCAAGTCACGGTCCATCTCTCGGCTCACCGCAACCAGCTGCAGCTGGCCCTCACGGATCAGGTAATTGAACTGCGTGACTTGCTGATCGGCCCCCTGACATTGTTGCTCGATGTGAATCACCCCTTGGGCATCGACATCGATACGCCGCACGCTGCTCTGCCCCTTCATCACCAGCAGCCGGTAACGGCATTTGAGTAAACCGCTGACGGCATCGACCTGCCAGATATCGTAGTTGTGCGTCTCATAGAAAAACGCAGAATCGTCGACCACCGCCGCCAGCAGCATTTCATCGGCCGCGAGTACCTCTTCACTGCGAATGTACAGAAAACGATCCTTGGCAGCGTCGTACCAGGCCGTGGTGTAGCGCGGTTGTCCCTCGGGCTCGAAAGGAATCGGAAAGTGATGAACCGGCGTGTAAGGCATCACCAGCCGATGCTCCCGGGCCAGCCTCTGGTAATGCGTAAGCAGCGACTGCTCATGCTCCCCGGCTGGCGCGTCCTGCTCGAGAATGTCCAGTCGTGCGTCACCGCGGTTGACCTTGAACGTTTGTCGCCCGGTCAGTTGCAGCGTGACGTCATGCCGTCCTCTGCCGGTGAACGTCACCTTCACACCGCCCACCGCAAGAACCCCGGCGGCGTCAATCCGCACATCCCTTTCGCTGGCCCAGGTGGCGACCAGCTTCCAGCGACACAGCTGCAGGCTGGGAGACTGCAACTGGACATCGACCCCACGATTGAGAATCAGTGAACAGGCGCCGCCCGCTCCTTCGATGCGATACGACAACTTGTCGTGCCAGACCGGCGGCGTCATGGGGACTGCCAGCGCACGTTCGCGGGCATCCAGCCGCACCTCGATCACGGTTGAGCGATACGACGGTATCAGACGGTTGATGATGTAGTGCGTGGGAAAAGAGTAGAACGAAAACAGGAACTGCCACTGGCCAGCCGCATCCTTTTTCTCCAGCTTGCGGGCCGTATCGAAACCGGTGTCGTGACGCAGCGTCGAGAACGGCAGCGCCTTGTATTCGTAACCGTAGTAGGTGGTCGGCGTGCATGGCAGGACGACCAGCTGCGTGCTCGGCGGATCGAAGCGGATGTAGCCTGGCAGCCCCAGCTCACGCCGCAGATCGAGTGCTTGTTGATCATCCGGGTTGATACCCGGCACCCCGAAATGGTCGCGCAGCCGATACACCTTCGGGCTGTCGAGTACCATCATCGCGCGATTGAAGTCCAGGCTCTGAACCACCAGCGAGGGGTGAGCGACCCACGCCCCAAGCCCGTCGTCATAACGATAACCGACACCGCGACAGGCCCGCTCCAGATCATCGAAAAACAGCCCCACTTCCTGCGCCTGCCCGGCGATCCTGGCGAACCCCTGAGCCAGTGCCGCCACACCCACAGCCAAGCCGCCCAGCAACACCCCGGCGCCGCCGAGCACAGCGGCTGCAGTCGCCGCGCCCGCCGTGCCGGCTCCCAGACCACCAGCGGTCAACGCCAGACTGGTGGCGTCGAAGGCCAACTGAGTGCCGAACTGCGCGCGCTCGACCTCGTTGTCTGCCGTCGCCAATTGGTAGATGTCGAAGCCGACATTGGCCAGCCCCAGCACCGCGCCCACGCCTTCGTTGGCGACGTGTCCCAGCGCCTCGCCAACCACGGGCGCACAGGTACGGGCAATGACTTTCTCCTCATTGAGTGCGGTCTTGATCAGACTGAGCAGACCGGCGACGTCGGTGACATTGCCGTGCAGCAATTGCGCGTAATTGACGTAAGCATGCAACCTGACGGCGGTGGTCAAGGTGCGGCCATCCCCCTCTCGTCCACGCAAGACGTTCATCAGTGCCTGGATCGTGAAGCCGGTATTGAGGGTGTGAACGGCACCGGCCTCAACCATCTGCGGCGTGGCTCGGGTGCCCAGTGTCGAAAACTGCTCCGACAGATAATTTCTGATGCGCAGCAGGCGATGATCGCTGCTGACCACCTGTACCACATGCTCGGTTTGCGCGGGATCGATCAGGTTGATCCGGAACTCGCCGGTGGGCATCATCTCCAGGGTTTCGAACAACGGCACCAACGGTTTTGCCGAAGCATGCAAGTGCTGTAAAGCGTCAGTTGCCTGGGCAATCTGCTGTCCCCACCAATGACTGTCCAGATCGCGCAGGCTGCGCCCCAGGTGCGGATTGCTGACCAACGAATGGCCGCGAGCACTGTTCAAGCGCCGACGGATTGGCCGCTGTGCCTGCTCCGGCAACACATTGTCGGACTCCAGCAATTGCCCGACGCTAAATCCGCCGGACAGATTCAGGGCCGATATCCTTTGCCCCTGCAGCTCGATCAGATCAAAGGTCGGACGCGCGTTGTCGCCATAGGCCGCATAGTATTTCGCCATGCCCTGTTTCTGGAAAAGGTCAGTCAGTGCCAGCTGAAACTGATCCGGCTGGCTGAACTCGAACACGCCGAAATTGGGATCATAAAAGTGATAGGTGGCGTGCCCACCCTTGAAGGTTTTCGCCACCAGCATGGCGTGGTTGTCCGAGTTGAGCATCAGCGTGCGCGGGCTGGCGAACGCTTCCAGCGTGGTGCCGAGCTGTTGCAGATCGACCCGCCCCAACGGCTTGCCGATGTCGTGCAATTGCACGCCGCGCAACTCTTCGAGCGCCTCCAGAAACATCATTGAATCGTGCTGCTGCGGCTCGGCAGTGGCCAGAAAGAACCGCTCGCGCAATCGTCGCGACGCGACAACGCCCTGCTCCAGAGCAGCACTCATGATCAGCGCCAGCGGGTAACAGCGGCCACCGGGATCGCCCGGCCCTTCGAGCAACAGGTCCTGCGGCACCAGTTTGACGTCACTGGCCTCGATTTGCCCCAGCACCTGACCCAGCCGCAGGATCACCTGCTCGCGATGCTCGCGGGTGGCGACGGTCTGAAAATGGGCAACATGACGCCCCCATTGAAACAGCGTGTGCGCCTGCGACAGCGCGGCTCGCTTCAGCGTCAACGCACTGTCTGACGACATCATCGGCTGCTCGACATGACTGGCGAGACCAGCCATGAATTGCGGGGCTCGCTGCTGATACAGATGGCGTTCAATGGCCGCATAACGCACCGACGCCCCTAACTCGGCAACGCTGTTGGCCAGATTATCCAGCTCGGAGGCAAGTTGCGTGAGACTTGAGTTATCCAGTGAGCGTGCGCCGAGCATCTGTCCCAACACCACCCGTTGCAACGGACTGATCTGAAAGAACGGCAGCGAACCCTCGGCAATGCCGCTTAGCAACTCATCCAGCGCCAGCCCCTGAATCCGCGCATCGCTGAGCGACGCCGGAGCCTGCAAAGTGACGGGCTGGGCCTTGATGGCCTGGCGATCATCGAAGCTGAGCCCCGGCCCGTCAGGAAACCATAATGGGCCGTTATGTCCGTCGCGCATCGCGACCACGAACGGTTCACCGAGTCTGTCGATCATCCGTTGCAGCACCTGCGTCAACAGCACTGGCCGGCCCTCGATAACCGGCCAGCCCTCCTCGAACGTTATGCTCTGCTGGGTCAACAATGCTTTTACATCGCCGCGGTAGCGCGCGCTGTACTGTCCTTCGTGCCAGCGCTGCTGCTCGTCGAGCACCCACTGCTCGACATCAACGGCGTTGTCTTTCCAGGAGTGGTCCTGCTCTTCCTCGGTCTTGTCGTTGACCATCCACAATGGCTCGATAGCCGCTTCCACACGCAAGGTTTCCTCCTCGCGCGGGACGAAATTGCGCCGTGCGTAATCGGCCATGCCATCGCGCATCGCGGCGGGTCCGGTCAGATAAATCGTCCCCTCGCTCTGCGGGCGAATGCCGTCACTGAAGTAGCCCGCGATGGCCAGCATCAGAAAGTTGGCCGCCACGTCCTCGGTCATCGACAGTTCGGCCAGAGGGCCAAATGCCTGCTCGAGTACTTCCCGTGCCAGCTCTGTCATGCCGTCAAAATCGCTCAATGCGACGCCTCGCTTGGCAGCGAGGCGGGCCGTCTGGTCAATGGCCTGATAGTTGAACCGGAACCGCTCGATCACGCTGTTGAGCATCGGCGATTGCGCATGAGCCATCAGAAACGAGTTGCTCAACGTGTTCTGCACGGCAACAGCGCGCAGGTCCTGCGGGCGCACAAGCAGCTCGGCCGGCGCCTGGAACACCTCGTGCAGTGCCGGTTGCTGCCGGGCAAAAGCCTCCAGCGCGGCGCGGTGTTCGTCGGGAATCCGGCCCAGATAATCGGTGTACCGGTCGCGCAATGCCTGGCGTCCCGGCATCCAGTGCGGATTGTGATCGAGCAGCAGCTGCAGAACGCCAAGGCGCGCGTCGCCGCCGAACGCACTGATGTCGACCCCGCCCATGGTTTTGACCAGGGGCGGCAGGTTATCGACATCGACGTAGCGACCGCCCTCCTCGTACAACGCCTCGGCCCGCACCACGTCGGAGGCGGCGGCCAGATTACCGCGCAACCGGGTCTCGCGCTCATAGATGGCTTGCAGTCGCAGCGGTGCGTCGAGGTCACGCAAGTCACGCAACTGCAAATCATCGCCTGCCAGATCGAGCAGACTGCGCCGGTTCTGCTCGATCAAGGCTTCCAGTTGTACCGCGTCCTGGCCGTAGGCGCGGGTCAACAAATCGACCCGTGCGTCATCCGCCGATTCCCCTCGTTCCAGCGCTTCGTTGATGTGCATGAACATCTGCTGCTTGAGGACGATGACCCGTTCTTCGTACAGCGTCCCCAGTCTGCTGTCGGTAATACTCTCGCTACCGCCATGTTGCATGGCGTCAGCCTTGGCGGCCTCGACGATCAACTGATTGGTTTGCCAGGCCAGTAGCGCGTCACTGTCATACCAGAGATGGAGGTTGTACCCCTGCCCGCTCAATACCTGCTTCCACAGGTCGAGGTAGTCTCGCTGGATCGCGCCAAGACCACCGCCCAGCCAGACAAAATGCAGATTTTTTACAACCGGAGTGGCGGCGGTCTTCGCGTAAATCTCGCTGTTTCGCAGACGGGTCTCAAACGCCTGGATATTGTTGTAAATACCCGATAAAGAGTTTTTCGGCGGCTCAGACTGGCCAAGAGTGTCACGGCGCACACGCGGCTCGCCGATCAACTGCGCCAGGGAATGCTTGAGCAATGTCAGGGGTTCAATCAGTCGCGGAGAATTGAGCAAACCGATACATGCAAAGTAATAGCGCCACACTGACGGATAAACGTCACTGTCCCGGTGTACCAACAGGGCCTGCTCGAGATCAGCCTGTTTGAACAGATTGATAAAACTGACATAACCACTGGCATCTTTAAATCGTTGATTGCGCATGAAAGTTCCTCCGTTATTCTGACCGACATCATCAGTGCACCCAGGCACTTGAATGGCAGCGAAGTTAACGAATGGCAAATTCACACTCAAACTTCAGAACTTTCAATACATGTCAAAACAGGCGACTAAAAAACAACTGATAACGCATGTAACCGCAACAAGTTATTGCGACAACCCTGATCAATAAATTAAAAAAACTGCGAAAGTCGGCGGCACAACTGCGCATCGACTTTTACTGCGGCCAATCAAGATTCAGGATAAGTCCGACAAAATGTAAGTCACAAGAAAGAGCCCACGCGGCAATGGAGCAAATCACACACGCCCTGCTGAAAGATATGACATCGGCAAATCCGGAAACAATCTACCCGCCATGTCCGGCACGGCGAGGGAGCAAGCCCCCTCGCCTGCGCTCATGACTGCGGCTTTTCGCCGTACCAGCGCGGCGTGTAGACCCACTCGCCACCTTCGGCCTTGGGGAATGTGCACGTGGTCGAAGAACCAATCAGCACCATGGTGCGCATGTCCACCTGATCCGGGGTCAGTTGCCCCAGTGTGGTGACCCGCAGGGACTGCCCCGGCCGACCGATGTCGCGCCCCAACACCACCGGCGTCGCCGCAGTGCGATGTTGCGCAACGATTTCCAGTGCACGGCCCAGTTGCCACGGACGCGCCCGGGAGATCGGATTGTAGAAGGCCAGGGCCAGATCGGCGGCGGCCGCCAGATCCAGACGCTTCTCGATGATCGACCACGGTTTGAGGTTATCCGACAGCGACATCACGCAGAAATCATGACCCAGCGGCGCACCCGCTTGCGCAGCCGTGGCGAGCGAGGCGGACACTCCCGGCAGGATTTCCAGCTCGACGCTGTGCCAGGCCGGATCGGTCGACTCGTGCAATGCTTCAAGCACCGCTGCGGCCATGGCGAAAACGCCGGGGTCGCCGGACGAGACCACGATGACCGAACGCCCCTCGGCCGCCAGCCGGAAGGCGTGGCGGGCGCGCTGCATTTCTTCGCGATTGTCGGTGCAGTGCTGCACCTGATCAGCGCGAAACGGGCCGGCCATGCGCACATAGGTTTCATAACCGAGCACATCGGTGGCCCGTGCCAGTTCCGCCTTGACCGCTGGCACCATCAGCTCGGCAGCGCCGGGGCCGAGGCCGATCACCGCCAGGCGTCCACGCTGACGACCGATCTGCGCGACGTCCAGCGGCTGTTCGGCGCGCGCAATCGCCAAGCCGTTGGCACGGCTGATCGTGGCCTGCGGCAGTGCCTGACGCGCCAACGCGTCGAGGTCGTTGTGCGCCGCGACAAAGCGCAGCGGCACACCCAGCTCGATGGCGGCTTCACGCAGCTTGGCCGACGCCATTTCCGTGTCAGCCGCCAGCAGACAAGCCAGCGCCTGCTGCGCAACCCCGGCCTGCTGCAACGCGGCGCGCACAGCGTTCGGCAGGTCCTCCAACTGCGCACTCACCGCCACCGCGACGCTGCGCGGATAGATCAGCAACTCGTTGGCGTTCGCGATACGTTCGGCACTGCCGACATGAATCGAGCGCTGCGCCTGCGGGTCTTGCGGCAACTGCGCCTGATCCAGCCACGGCGCCGCACCTTCGATGCGCACGCTGTGCCCGGCCAGCAGGTCGGAAACGAAACGCTTGCCCAGTTCCAGATCCGCCAGCGCATAGCCGCTGGGTGGATTGAGCAGGCAAGTGCCGAAGCGCAATTCGCCACTGGTGGTGATCGCCGCTGCGACCTGCAATGCGCCAGCGATTTCCCGGGCCATGACATTCACCCCGCCGAGGCCACCGAGCAGCGGCACCACGGCGCTGCCGTCTTCGGCAACGGCGAGTACCGCCGGTTCAGCACCTTTTTCCAGCAACAGCGGCGCCAGGGTGCGAATGACGATGCCGGCCGCGCACAGGGCAATGATCGGCGTGTCTTGCTGGTACAGCTCACGCAGGGTTGCGCCGAATTCCTGATAGCGGCGGTCGGCGCCTTCGACGCGTCCGGCGAGGCCGTGGATCTGCGCCGTCGGATACACCTGCTGGATACGTCGCGCGGTGGCCAGCGCGCTCTGTCCGAGGATGACAATGGCCGGAGTGGACTGTGTCATCAACCTTGCCACCGTTCACCCGGTACGATGATCAGCGAAAAGTACGGCGAGGACATCGGCTCGACCTGATCCAGCGGTACGATCTTCTGATTGGCCATGGTCGCGCGTTCGACGTACAGCGCCCGCTCAGCCAGACCGAGCTCTTCGAGTACCGCTCGGACTTTGGGAAAGTTGCGCCCCAGCTTCATGATCACCGCCGCATCGGCGTCGGCCAGACGCCGCTTCAGATCCTCGTGCGGCAGTACACCGGAGAGCACCGACAGGCTCTGGTTGCGATACACCAGCGGCGCGCCGAGTACCGAGGCGCCGCCAAGCATCGAGCACACGCCCGGCACCACTTCGGCTTCATAGCGGGTGGACAACCGGTCATGCAGATACATGTAGGAGCCGTAGAAGAACGGATCGCCTTCGCAGATCACTGCAACGTCGCGCCCGGCGTCCAGATGCGCCGCGACTTCTTCGGCGGCAGCGTCGTAAAAATCACTGATCACTTGCTCGTAGGACAGCGGCGCCGGCAGCACTTCGGTGGTCACCGGGTACACCAGCGGCAGCAGGTTCTGCGCGTCCTGCAGGTGCGCTTCGATGATGCCGAACGCATTGCCTTTTTTACCCTTGGCGACGAAGTACGCCACCACTGGCGACTCGCGCAGCAGACGCAGGGCTTTCACGGTAATCAGTTCCGGATCACCGGGGCCCACGCCAAGGCCGATCAGACGTCCTGTTGCCTGCATCATTCGACCTCCGTGGCGAGGGCATTGACTGCGGCGGCGGCCATGGCACTGCCGCCGAGCCGGCCTTGCATGATCACGAACGGTACACCGCGACTGTCAGCCGCCAGCGCCGCTTTCGATTCGGCGGCGCCGACGAAGCCCACTGGGAAGCCGAGGATCAGCGCCGGTTTCGGTGCGCCGGCGTCGAGCATTTCCAGCAGATAAAACAGTGCGGTCGGCGCGTTGCCGATCACCACCACGCTGCCTTCCAGGTGTGGACGCCACAACTCCAGCGCCGCCGCCGAACGGGTGTTGCCCAGCTCACGGGCCAGCTCCGGCACGCTGTCGTCGCGCAGGGTGCAGATCACTGGGTTGTTCGCCGGCAAACGCGCACGGGTCACGCCTTCGGAAACCATCCGCGCATCGCACAGGATCGGCGCACCGGCCGCCAACGCATCGCGCCCGGCCTTGCCGGCGCCCTCGGAGAATTGCAGACCGTCGATGGCCTCGACCATTCCGCAGGCGTGGATCACCCGCACCGCGAGTTTTTCCAGATCGGCCGGGATGCGTGCCAGATTGGCCTCGCTGCGAATGATCGCGAAGGAGTTGCGATAGATCTCCTGACCGTCGCGGATGTAATCAAGCATCAAGGGGGCTCCGTGAGCGGGCGTCGAGCAGGATCGCGGCCGCTTCAATAGTAAGGTTGCGTGCGTGCAGCGTGCCGAAACCCGGCAGCGCTGCATCGCGAAAATAGAGGTCGTAATGACCGGGGCTGATCGCCAGCAATGTGGCGGGTGCGCGGTGGGCCGCCGCGCAAGAGCGCGGGCAGCCGGACAGGTGCACGTTCTGCGCCTGAGGCAACAGCGTCGCCAGCCATCGGGCGTCGTGTTTGGTATCGGCCAGGCCTTTGCCGCAACCGCTGGAACCGGTGCAGGCAATCAGCCTGGACAGCGGCTCACTGGCATCGGTCAGCCAGTGCAATTGCGTCAGTGTTTGCAAGACTTGCGCCGCGTCAGAGGGTTTCACGTTCGGCAGCAACAGACTTTGCCACGGGGTGAAACGCAGGCTGCCATCACCGTACTCGCGGGCCAGCCGGGCGGCGCCACGCAGCATGACCGGGTCGAGACGGCCAAGCGCCGGCACCGCGCCGACATACACCCGGTCGGCAGCGTTTTGCGGGTGAACACCGATGTGCAGAGCCTCCGCCAGCGGCGTGCGCTGTCGGGCAACGACGGCTTTGATCGCCACCCGTTCGCGCAACTGTTCGAGGAAGGCCGGCATCGGCCATTCATCAAGCAAATGGCGCATGCGCGTCTGCTCCGGCCGAGCCCGCTCGAGGAACAACTCCAGCACCGCGACCACCAACGCATGGCCGTTTTCCAGGGTCACGGCACCGGCCGCCCGATCGGTCGGACAGCCGGCCAGACCGAACGCCAGCAAGACTTCATCGTCACACTCAAACGCCGACAACCACAGATCATGCGGATGTTCGAGCATCGCCATCGCCTCACCACCGTCCAGTTGCACGGCAAACTTGGCGCTCAACTCGGGAAAGCGCGGATGCGTCTGCAATGTCAGCAGAATCTGTTCAGCCAGAGGCCGGGTATCGAATAGCAACCGCCGATCGATACCGGCGCTCGGGCTGAGCATCAGGTTGCGTACATCGTCACCCGCTGCGGTTTGCGGCCCGAGGCCGGCGGCCAGCAAGCTGTCGGTCAATACCGCTGACTGCTCACCGATGCCGCGAATCTGCAGATTGGCGCGGTTGGTCGCCTCGATTTCCCCACGGGCGAAACGCTCGGCGGCATTGGCCACCGCATCGGCCTGATCGGCAGTGATCGAACCGCCATTGAGCTTGATCCGGCAGATGCCGCCGTCCAGCGCCTGGACGATACGCAGCAACCCCGGACAAGCCGAGGGGCGCAGAGCGGTGGACAGAGGGCGTTCGTTCAAGGGATGACCGGCTGGCTGGCAGCGCTGTGGTGGGCGAAAGGTCGCCATTATGCCTGCTTTGCCCGAGCGCATGAAAATGCCTGCCGGTCGGAAACTGCACCCAGGCTGCAATTCCCGCTGTCAGGCGCTGCTTCAGAGTTGGTATTCCTCAAACCTGGACGCATTCTCGCGAATGGCTTGCTCCACACTTGCCCGGTTGGCATCCATGGCCCGGCGCTTGATCAGCAGCTTTCTGGCGCGAATGTCCAGTTGTGACATGGGTTGATGAACCTGCCAGAACAGATAGTTGGTATTGAGTACCAACTTGATAAAGCGGATATGGCTGAGTACCACCACCAGCTCGTCATGGGTGTTCTGACTGACCGGCAAAATGTGCGAGTTGAAAGTTTTGCCACTGAGCGCTGAAAACTGCTTCAACAACGCCGCATCTTTTTCCAGCGCTGCAAGTCCCGCTTCAACCTGGGTCAGTTGCGAACGCGCGAGCAACGGCGCAGTCAATCGCCGCCATGCCTCCTGCACACTCCCGGAAAACGCCGTCTGGACCAGCACCACTGGCTGTTCCTCAAGACTCCAGCCAAACGACCAGAGGATGCCGGCAAAATGATCGAACCACTGCGCAGGCTGAGTACTGCTGTTATAAACGCCGTCCGCCTTGATCTGCGCGAGATAAATGCAGTGCTTCACAAAGTTGTTATCGGCCTCGGCCCGACCTTCCAGGCCGGTGAATAACATATTGTTAACGGCCACTGCGTTATTCTGACTTAAACGTGTATTGGAACTGATATCCATATCATCTCCTGCCAACTTGGCATTGATTATTTATCGATCTATTGCGCCAGACTTATTAAAAGACTGAACTGAAGCAAACTAACAAAAACAGCAGTTGAAAAATCCAATATTGCTCAACAACACATTTCCGCGCGGCTTTCAGCCCACCGCGACGACAGACCCGCGTCAGATGCCGGCCGCCGCGTTATCATGCCGCCCTTGAAGATCTACCCTGGATTTAAGGAACGGCATGACACCCTGGCTGACGGTTGTGGGAATCGGTGAAGACGGCTTCAAGGGCCTGGGCAAAAATGCCCGGCGCGCCCTGATGGGCGCCTCGCGGATCATCGGCGGCCAGCGGCAACTGGACTTGCTGCCGGTATGTATACGCGGTGAACGCGCGTTGTGGCCAAGCCCGTTTTCCCTCGCGCCGGTACTGGAGCAGCGCGGCGAAGCGGTGTGCGTGTTGGCCAGCGGTGATCCGATGTTCTATGGCGTCGGCGCCAGCCTTGCGCGGCAGGTGCCGAGTGCCGAGATGCTGATCCTGCCGACGCCCTCTTCCTGTTCGCTGGCCGCCGCCCGACTCGGCTGGCCGTTGCAGGATGTAGTGACACTGTCGCTGGTCGCGCGACCTTTGGCGGCACTCAATGCGCAGCTGTTCAGCGGCGTGCGCCTGTTGCTGCTGAGCAATGACCGGCAAAGTCCGGCGGCGGTCGCGGCGCTGCTGCGCGAGCGCGGATTTGGCGGCAGTCGCCTGAGTGTTCTGGAGCACCTGGGCGGCGACGCCGAGCGGCGCATCGACAGCACTGCCAATGACTGGAACGACCCGGCGATTGCCGATCTGAATGTGATCGCCATCGAATGCCTGGCCGATGCGCAGGCACCGCGCCTGTCGCGTCTGGCCGGACTGCCCGACTCGGCATTCCAGCACGACGGGCAACTGACCAAACGCGATGTCCGCGCCATCACCCTCGCCCGCCTTGCGCCGATCCCCGGCGAACTGCTGTGGGATGTCGGCGGCGGTTGCGGCTCGATCGGCATCGAATGGATGCGCGCGCACCCCAGTTGCCGTGCCATCGCCATCGAGGCGGACGAAGGCCGACAGGCCTTGATCGAACACAACCGCGACGCGTTGGGCGTACCCGGTCTGCAATTGGTGCGGGGCCGCGCACCACAGGCGCTCGCCGGGCTGGAGCGACCCGACGCGATCTTCATAGGGGGCGGCGTGACCCGTGAAGGCGTGTTTGAAACCTGCTGGGAACAACTCAAGCCCGGTGGCCGACTGGTGGCCAACGCCGTGACCCTGCAAAGCGAAGTCACTCTGATGCACTGGCGCGAACTCCACGGCGGCGAACTGACCCGAATTCACGTGGCCCAGGCGCAACCGCTGGGCGAGTTCGACACTTGGCGTCAGGCGCTGCCGATCACCTTGCTCGATCTGGTCAAACCCCTCGATGCGTGACGAAACCGCCGAACAACCCGCGCCGCTGCGTAGCGGCCTGACCACTGGCAGCTGCGCCACCGCCACCAGCCTTGCCGCCGCGCGCCTGCTGCTCGACGGTACCTCGGCGGACGCGGTGCAGATCGTCCTGCCCAAGGGCAAGCAGGTGCAGATGCGCCTGGAGTTTTGCCGCTTGACCGCCGACGGCGCCGAGGCCGGAACGATCAAGGACGCCGGCGACGACCCCGACGTGACCCACGGTGCGCTGCTCTATTCACACGTGCGGCTGCTGGCCGTGCCGGGGATTCGCTTCATCGCGGGCACAGGTGTCGGCACCGTGACCCGGCCGGGGCTGGTGCTCGGCGTCGGTGAGCCGGCAATCAACCCGGTGCCGCGCAAGATGATCAGCGATCACTTGAGCCTGCTCGCCGCCGAACGCGGTTATGGCGGCGGCTTCGAGGTCACGGTCAATGTCGAGGGCGGCGAAGCGCTGGCGCTGAAAACCATGAATCCACGGCTGGGCATTCTCGGCGGTCTGTCGATTCTCGGCACCAGCGGTATCGTTCGGCCGTTTTCCTGTGCGGCGTACATCGCCTCGATCCATCAGGGCATCGACGTCGCCAAAACCAATGGTTACCTGCACATCGCTGCGTGCACCGGCAACGCCAGCGAAGACACCATGCGCCGGGTCTACGACTTGCCCGAAATCGCCTTGATCGAAATGGGCGACTTTGTCGGCGCGGTGCTCAAGCATCTGCGCAAAGTGCCTGTGGATAAACTCAGCCTGTGCGGCGGCTTCGGCAAGATCAGCAAACTGGCGGCCGGGCACATGGATCTGCACTCTCGCCATTCCAGCATCGACCTGCCGCAACTGGCCGAATGGGCGGCGGTGATTGGCGCCGATCAGGCGTTGCAACAGAGTATTCGTGAAGCAAACACCAGTCAGCAGGCCCTGGCGATGGCCAGTGCGGCAGGCATTGCCCTCGGCGATGAGGTCTGCCGCCACGCGCTGAATTTCGCCCGCAGCGTAGTGCCGGCGCAGGTTCAGGTCGAAGTGTTTGCGATTGATCGCCAGGGCGGCATTGTCGGCCACGCCGGAGGTTTTGCATGAAGCGCATTCTGTTGCTGGGCGGCGTCACCGAAGCCCTGGCCATCGCTCGCACGCTGGGGCCAGAACACATTTACAGCCTGGCCGGCGTGGGCCGGGTGCCGACCGACCTGACCTGCCAGGTACGCGTCGGCGGCTACGGCGGGGCCGAAGGTCTGGCGCAGTTCATTCGCGACGAAGGCATCGACCTGCTGCTCGACGCGACCCACCCCTACGCCGCGCAAATCAGCCACAACGCCGCCCGCGCCGCGCAACTGAGCGGCATCCCTTGCTGGGCCTTGCGCCGCCCTGCATGGCAGCCGCAACCGGGCGATGACTGGCGCGAAGTCAGCGACTGGGCCGAACTGACCGCAGCCCTCAAACCGTTCCGCCGCCCGCTGTTTACCCTCGGCCGCGAACCGCTGCAACACCTCGATGAAATCCCTGCCAGCCAGTTCTGGACCCTGCGCGCCCTCGACGTCTACCCCGGCAACGAACGCTGCGAAGTGATCGGCGCCCGTGGGCCATTTCTGCTTGAGGACGAACGCGCACTGTTCGAACGCCGGCAGATCGATGTCCTGATCAGCAAGAACAGCGGCAGCACCGCGACCGAGCCGAAACTGGAAGTGGCGCGGGAGTTGCGAGTACCGGTGATGGTGTTGAAGCGGCCGGTGTTGCCGGGGGTTGATCGGGAGTTTGTGACGACGGCTGAAGTCTTCGCTGCCCTTGCCGCCTTCACCCGGCTTTAGCCAGTTGCAGATCCCGAATACGCCTTCGCGGGCAAGCCCGCTCCCACAGTGGTCGGTGGCGACCGCATAGTTTGCGTATGCCAGGGATCCTGTGGGAGCGGGCTTGCTCGCGAAGGCGTGCGACCTGACAGCTCGTATCCTGAACGTTAAAAAGCAGATCAAAAGTTCGCAGCCTCGTTCCACTCGTCAGCTCCTACAGGATCGGCGGATGAGTCTGGCGTTGCACATTTCCACCGCTACACTCATTTCCATTGATCTGCGACACCAAACCGCACGACGCCTTTTTACTTATCGGCCCTGATCAGGCTAAATAGCCCGCGCCTGATCGCCCACCCAACGGATCTGTCCCATGAACCGACACCGGCTAGCATTTGCCTGGATCGCCTGCTTTGCAGTGCTGTTCAACATGCTCGCCATGCCGATGACCGGGGCGCTGGCGCAGGCGGCCAATTCACCGGCCGAACAATTGCTGTGGAGCAGTTTCTGCACTGGCAGCGGGACGAAGATGGTGGCGATCAACATCGGCACCCCGCAGCAGAAAGCCCCGTCCAATGACAGCCATTCCAACATGCAGCATTGCTGGTGCTGCTCGGGTTCAGCGCCGCTGGTGGCGTTGCCGGGGCATGCGCCGCAGCTGTATTTTGCCCGTTACGAAAGCAATCGCAGCGTGGCGCCGCCCTCGTTGCAAACACCGACACCGCGCCAGCAATGGCCGAGCCTTAATCCGCGCGCCTCGCCTCTGGTTTGATTTGTTCTCGCAATTGACCTGCGTATCAAATCGTTCTGGAGAACTGCCATGTTGAACAAACTCTTCGTCATCGCTGCGCTGTTGCTGCCGGCGTGCTTCGCCCATGCCCACGAATACAAGGCCGGCGAGCTGGAAATCGCGCACCCGTGGTCGCAGGAGTTGCCGCCCAACGCGCCAACCGTCGCCGCTTATTTTGTGGTCAGTAACCCCGGCAAGACCGACGACCGCCTGCTCAGCGTCGACTCGCCGATCACTGACGAGGCTCAGTTGCACGAGCACGTGATGCAGGGCGATCTGATGAAAATGCAGCAAGTGCCCAACGTGGTGATCCCGGCCGGCGGCAAAGTGACGTTCGCGCCGATGGCCTATCACGTGATGCTGCTCAACCCGAAAGACCGCAACCTGCTCAGCGACGGCAAACGCTTCCCGCTGACCCTGCATTTCGAAAAGGCCGGCAACGTGACCGTCGAAGTCGCGGTGCAGAAGAAACCACCGGAAACCAAGGCACACGATCACGCCCAGTAACCGATCCGGCTGACCACGCCCGTGCGCCCGCAACGCGCCGGGGCGTCCAGCAAGCATCGCCAGAGTCAGGCTCTGACCCGCGGTAGCTGGATCGCCCTGTTCGCCATGTTGATGATCTTCATCGGCCCGCTGATTTCTCAGTCGATGCCGATGGATCAGCACGCCTCGAGTTCCATGCCGATGAGCATGGACATGGCCATGCCGGGTATGGATCACGCCGCGCACGGCGCACAACCGGCTGCCGAACACTGTCCGCCGCAATCATCGCACCACGCCCTGTGGGAAAAGTGTGGTTATTGCAGCCTGCTGTTCAATTGCCCGGCGCTGACCGGTGGCGGCACGTTCGTCACATTCAGCATCGCCCACGTCAACACCTTCGTCCCATCCTCCCCGCGTCTGGGCCATGCCCGGCAGACCTTCTTCCCTGGCGCCCGCACCCGCGCCCCGCCCGTCACAGCGTAAACACCGCACCTTTGATTGCACACGGTTGAGAAGACAGCTTCAGGCTGCCGGCCGTGTCGTTTACGACTGTTTGATGGAAATTGTCATGTCCAGGTTTTCTGCTGTTCCGCGCTCGGGTTCTGCCCGGGCTTCCTTCGCACTGAGCGAATCGCGCATTCGTTTCTCGCACGCTACCGCCGTCCTTTGCGGCGTCCTGCTGTCGCCGCTGGTGCTGGCCGATGACCACGCCGGGCACAACGAAGAACTGAGCCCGACGGTGATCACGGCCATCGCCCCGAGCTCGCCGCTGACCATCGTCACCAACCCCAAGGACCCGCGCCAACCGGTGCCGGCCAGCGACGGCGGCGATTACCTGAAGACCATTCCCGGCTTCGCCCTGGTGCGCAACGGCGGCACTAATGGCGACCCGGTGCTGCGCGGCATGTTCGGTTCGCGGCTGAACATTCTCACCAACGGCAGCATGCTGCTCGGCGCCTGCCCGGGGCGGATGGACGCGCCGACCTCCTACATCTCACCGGAAACCTACGACAAACTCACGGTGATCAAAGGCCCGCAAACCGTACTCTGGGGCCCGGGCGCATCGGCCGGCACGATCCTCTTCGACCGTGAGCCGGAAAGCTTCGGCGAACTCGGCACGCGGGTGAATGCCAGCGTGCTGGCCGGCTCCAACGGACGCTTCGACAAGGTCGTCGACGCCGCTGCCGGCGGACCATTGGGCTACGTGCGGGTGATCGGCAACACCGCGCACTCCGACGACTACCGCGATGGCAACAACGACAGCGTGCCGTCGCGCTACGACAAGTGGAACGGTGACATCGCCGTCGGCTGGACCCCGGACGCAGACACCCTGATCGAACTCACCGCCGGCAAGGGCGATGGCGAAGCGCGCTACGCCGGACGCGGCATGGACGGTTCGCAGTTCCTGCGCGAAAGCCTCGGCCTGCGCTTCGAAAAATCCAACATCACTGACGTACTGGAGAAACTCGAAGCACAGGTCTACTACAACTACGCCGACCACGTGATGGACAACTACACCCTGCGCACACCGTCCGGCACCGGGATGATGGCCGGGCCCATGGCCTCCAACGTCGACCGTCGGACCCTCGGCGCGCGGATCAAGGCGACCTGGCGCTGGGCCGACATCCAGTTGATCACCGGCCTCGATGCGCAGACCAACGAACACCGCCAGCGCAGCGGCATGGGCATCGACACCTACAAGGATCAGCCCTACACCAAGGACGCCGATTTCCATAACTACGGCGTGTTCAGCGAAATGACCTGGTACGCCGCCGACCGCGATCGGCTGATTACCGGCGCCCGGGTCGACCGTGCCTCGGCCAAGGATTACCGGCAGAGTATCGGCTCGGGGATGATGAGCCGCCCCAACCCGACCGCCGACGAGACCCGCGCCGACACCCTGCCCAGCGGTTTCGTGCGCTACGAGCATGACCTGACCGACACACCGGCCACGCTGTACGCCGGCCTCGGTCACGCGCAGCGCTTTCCGGATTACTGGGAGCTGTTTTCACCGAAGTCCGGCCCGGCCGGTTCACTGAATGCGTTCGACTCGATCAAGCCGGAGAAGACCACCCAGTTCGACTTTGGCGTGAACTACAAGACCGCCGAACTCGAAGCCTGGGCCTCGGGCTACGTCGGTGTGGTGCGCGACTACATCCTGTTCGACTACACGCCAACGATGATGGGCATGAGTACTTCGCGCGCGGAAAACATCGACGCACGGATCATGGGTGGCGAACTCGGCGCCGCCTACAAACTCACCGATAACTGGAAAGCCGACGCGACCCTGGCGTACGCCTGGGGCAAGAACAGCAGCGATGGCAAGGCCCTGCCGCAAATGCCGCCACTGGATGCCCGCTTCGGCCTGACCTACAGCGAAGACAACTGGAGCGCCGGGGCGCTGTGGCGCGTGGTCGCGGCGCAAAACCGCATCGACCAGAACAAAGGCAACGTGGTCGGCAAGGACTACGACAAGAGCGGCGGCTTTGGCGTGTTCTCGCTCAACGGCGCCTACCGGATCAACAAGAACTGGAAGGTCAGCACCGGCGTCGACAACCTGTTCGGCAAGGCTTACGCCGAGCACCTGAACCTGGCGGGCAACGCCGGTTTCGGCTACCCGGCCAACGACCCGCAAGCGATCAACGAGCCGGGGCGCACGCTCTGGACCAAGGTCGATATGAGTTTCTGACAGTCAAATCCCACCCTGTGGGAGCGAGCTTGCTCGCGAAGGGGACGGCACGTTCAGCATAGATGCAGCCTGATACGACGCCTTCGCGAGCAAGCTCGCTCCCACAAGGGTTGCAGAACAACTAAAAGATCCAAGCCAAGCGGAGCAAACGTGATGCAAAAGCCCAAACCGAATTTCTACAACCTGGCCTGGCGCTGGCATTTCTATGCCGGATTATTCGTCGCGCCATTCATGGTGATGCTGGCCCTGACCGGCATCGTCTACCTGTTCAAACCGCAACTCGATTCACTGATGTACAGCAGCCTGCTCAACGTCCCGGCCGGGCATCACACGGTGCCGGCCGATGACCTGCTGCAACGGGTCAAGAGCGCTTATCCACAGGGTCAGATCAGCCAATACCTGCCGCCGGCCAACGCCGAACGCAGCGCTCAGTTTGTCGTGAAGAATGAGGGTCATGAACTCAATGTGTTCATCGATCCGTACCACGGCGACATCCTCGGCGAGCAGGATGCGAAGAAAAATCTGCAAGCCGTCGCCCGCGCCATTCACGGCGAATTGATGATCGGCACGCTCGGTGACCGCTTGATCGAACTCGCCGCCGGTTGGGGTGTGGTGTTGGTGGTGTCCGGAGTGTTCCTGTGGTGGCCGCGCGGGCAGGCCGCCGGGATTCTGTGGCCACGGCTGAACAGTCGCGGTCGGGTGTTGTGGCGTGATCTGCACGCGGTTACCGGATTCTGGGGCGCCGCACTGTTGCTGGTGATGCTGCTCAGCGGCATGACCTGGACCGGCTTCTGGGGCAAGCAATACGCCCAGGTTTGGAACGTGTTCCCGGCCGCGATGTGGAACAATGTGCCGACCTCCGACATCGAGGCCGGCAGCCTCAACAACGCCGCGCGCCAGACCGTGCCATGGGCGATGGAAAACACGCCGATGCCGATGTCCGGTGACCATGCCGAGCACATGGCCCACGGCGGCATGCAACACGGCCCCGCCGCACCCGCGATCAGCCTGCAAGACGTGCAGAGCATCGCCATTGAGCGCAAGGTCGAACCCGGCTACAGCATCACCCTGCCGACCACCGCGACCGGCGTGTTCACCATTGCCGTGTTCGCCGACGACCCGCGTAACGATGCGACCCTGCATGTCGATCAGTACACCGGCAAGGTCCTCGCCGATGTGCGTTTCGAGCAGTACGGCGCGGTGGCACGGGCCACGGAAATCGGTGTGATGCTGCATGAGGGCAAGATGTTCGGCACCTTCAACCAGATCGTCGTGCTGCTGATCTGCCTGATGATTCTGCTCAGCGCCGTCAGCGGCGTGGTGATCTGGTGGAAGCGTCGTCCGCAAGGCAAGTTCGGCGTGCCGCCGCTGCGCCATGACCTGCCGAAATGGAAAACCGGGGTGGCGATCATACTGGTGCTGGCCGTGATCTTTCCGCTAGTGGGCGCTTCGCTGGTGCTGGTCTGGCTGCTGGATCGCCTGCTGTTGTCGCGTCTGGGCCGCCAAGCTGAATCTGCCTCAACTTCATCGTGAAGCAGGCGAGATGCGCGTTTCAGACAGATCTTTAAACTGCCGGGGTTTAAACTCCGGCAGATTTTAGTGTTACTGTATAACGCAAATATGCCGCTCTGCCCGCGATCAAAAGTTGCGGGCTTTCTTTTGAAGAAGTGATTCACCGCCCCGATGAACAAGTACCTCTTGTCCAGCCTCTGCCTGTTCGCCCTGAACAACGCCAACGCCGATGGCCAACCGCTGACGCTGCCCACCGGCACCATCACCGCGCCTGCGCTTGACGAAGAAAATGTCAGCCTGACCACGCCGACCTCCGCCGGTTCGCGCCTGCACCTGACGGCCATGGAGACCCCGGCCAGCGTCGAAAGCCTCAGCGGCGAGCAGGTGCGCGCCCGTGGCGATCGCAGCGTGCAGGACGCCGTGTCGCGCAGCACCGGCATCAGCCGCACCGGCACTCCGGGCGATGGCGGCACTTCGTTGCAGGCGCGCGGTTTTACCGGGCAGAGTTCAGTGATGCAGTTGTATGACGGCAACCGCATGTACACCGGCATGGGCACCGTGACCTTTCCGGTCGACACCTGGTCGGTGCAGCGCGTCGACGTGCTACGCGGCCCGGCCTCGGTGCTGTACGGCGAGGGCGCGACCGGGGCGGTGGTCAACGTGATTGCGAAGAAACCGTTCGAGGGCGACATCGAAAACCACTTGCGCCTCGGCTACGGCTCCTACGACCGTCAGCAGCAGGCATTCGACAGCGGCGGTTCGCTGAGCGACACCCTGAGCTATCGGCTCAATCTCAATCGCCTGCGCAGCAACGGCTGGATTGATCGCGGTGATTCATCAAGCGATTTCATCAGCGCTGCGCTGCGCTGGCAGGCAAGCGATGATCTGGCCTTCACCCTCGCCCACGATTACGGCGATCAGCGCCCGCAGAACGACTTCGGCACGCCGTTGATCAACGGCCAATTAAAAGACAGCCTGCGCAACAAGAACTACAACGTGCGCGACGACCAGCAGCACTACAACGATCAGTGGACGCGCCTGACCACGGATTGGCAGATCAACGATGCCGTCAGTGCCAGCAACGAGCTGTATTACCTCAAGGCCCGGCGCCGCTGGCAGAACGCCGAGAACTACAACTTCGACACCGCCACGCAACAGCTCAGCCGCAGCGGCTACTTCGGCATCGGCCACCAACAGGAACAGGTCGGTGACCGCCAGACCTTCACCTTCAAACACTCGCTGTTCGGCCTCGACAGCCAGACCGTGACTGGCGTCGATTACAACCGCATCCGTTTCCAGCTCAACAGCAACTCGCCGTTCAACGATGTGTTGCCCAACGGTCAGCCCTTGGATCTGTATCACCCGCAACCGGGCTATTTCGAAAGCGCCAACCCGTACCGCGACCAGTTCGACAGCACCACCAAACAGATGTCAGTGTTCGGCGAAAACCGCACACAACTCAGCGAGCGCTGGTCGCTGGTGACCGGCGTGCGCCGTGACTATGTACAGGTGGATCGCAACAACCTGGTCGACGACAGCCAGAGCGACAAGACCCTGACCGGCAATAACTGGAAGGCTGGACTGGTGTTTGCCCTGACGCCCGAGACTTCGTTTTACGCTCAGGTCGCGACCAGCACCGACGGCATTGGTGGCCTGATATCCCTGAGCCCGAGTCAGCAGCAATACGACCTGTCCACGGCACGCCAGACCGAGGTCGGCATGAAGCAGTTGTTCTGGGATCAACGCGGCGAGTTCACCCTGGCGGCCTATCGCATCGTCAAAAAGAAGCTGCTGACCGACGATCCGGGTAACCCGACGCTCAAGCAGCAAGTCGGTCAGCAATCGTCCAACGGTCTTGAAGCCAGCCTCGACCTGCAACTGCCGCACGCCTGGCAACTGCAGGCCAACGCCGCCATCGTCAAGGCCAAGTACGATGACTTCTCCGAAGTGGTCAACGGACAGACGCTGTCGTACAACGGCAATCGTCCGGTGGATGTACCACGGCGCACCGCCAATCTGTGGCTGAACAAAAACCTCAGCGATGATCTGAAGGCCGGGGCCGGCGTGCGTTATGTCGATGCACGTTACGCCGACATGGCCAACCGCAATGAGCTGCCGAGTTACACCGTGGTCGATGCGACGCTGTCGTGGCAAGCCTTGCGCAACACCACGCTGGGCCTGCAGCTGAACAATCTGTTTGACCGCCAGTACGCACAAAGCCAATACAATGCGGGCCAGCAGTGGATTCTCGGCGAGCCGAGATCGTTTTTCGTCACGGCGGATTACACCTTTTGATTCACCGGCCCCTTCGCGAGCAAGCTCGCTCCCACATTGAAATGCGATCCACTGTGGGAGCGGGCTTGCTCGCGAAGGCGTCATCAGCAACACCCGATATTTCAGAGTAAAAGCATGACCTCACTGACCCTCGCCAACCTTGCCTGGACACCTCTGGGCCACGGCCACTGCCATCACCAGTTCCAGCTGCGTGATGCCTCGTTGCAGGTGGCCGCCGGTGAGTTTGTCGGGCTGATCGGCCCCAACGGCAGCGGCAAGACCAGCCTGCTGCGCTGCGCCTATCGCTTCAGTCAGCCGGAAAGTGGCGAGGTCAGACTCGATCACCACAACGTGTGGAAGCAATCCTCGCGCTGGTGCGCGAAACGCATCGCCGTGGTTCTGCAGGAATTCCCCGATGCCTTTGGCCTGACCGTCGAAGAAGTGGTTGCCATGGGTCGCACGCCGTACAAAGGCCTGTTCGATGGCGACACGCTGGACGATCGCAATCTGGCGACGCAAGCGCTCAAATCCGTCGGCCTCGACGGCTTCGAAGACCATGCGTTCGCCACGCTGTCCGGCGGTGAGAAGCAGCGGGTGATCCTTGCCCGCGCCCTGACCCAGCAACCGCAACTGTTGATCCTCGACGAGCCGACCAACCACCTCGACCCGCGTTATCAGCTCGAACTGCTGCAACTGGTCAAACGTCTGCAGATCGGCACCCTCGCCAGCATCCACGACCTGAACCTGGCCGCCGCGTTCTGTGACCGACTGTACGTGATCAACCACGGCCGGATCGTCGCCAGCGGCACGCCGCCAGAAGTACTGACCACCGAGCTGCTGCGCGACGTATTCGGCGTCGAGGCGTTGATCGACTCCCACCCCCTCCACGGCTACCCGCGAATCACCTGGATAACCCGACCATGACTGTGCGTTCCCTGCTTTGCGTCGCTCTTCTGTTGTGCAGTGCCCAAGCCTTGGCCGAAGCCACCAAATACCCGCTGACCGTCCATAGCTGCAACCGCGAAGTGACCTTCAACGAGGCGCCGAAGCACGCGGTCAGCCACGACATCAACATGACTCAGATGATGCTCGCCCTCGGCCTCAAACCGCGCATGGCCGGTTACAGCGGCGTCAGTGGCTGGAAGTCGGTGACGCCCCAGATGCAGTCGCTGCTCGACGGCTTGCCGGAGCTGGCCGCGAAATATCCGTCGGTGGAAACCCTGCTCAACGCCAACGTCGATTTCTTTTTCGCCGGCTGGGATTACGGCATGCGCGTCGGCGGTGATCTCACCCCGCAGACCCTGCAACCGCTGGGCATCAACGTGTATGAGCTGACCGAGTCCTGCGCCTTCGTGATGAAGCGCCCGGCGGCGACGCTGGATGACACCTACAACGACCTGCGCAACCTCGGGAAGATTTTCGACGTACAGGATCGCGCCAACGCACTGATCGCCGACATGCAGAATCAGGTCGCCGAGATCCGTAAAGACCTGCCCGCCGACAAGCCGCGTGTGTTCCTCTACGACAGTGGCGAAGACCGCGCCATGACCTCCGGCCGACTCGGCATGCCGCAGGCGCTGATCGACGCGGCGGGTGGGCGCAACATTCTCGATGACGTCGACGCGAGCTGGACCCGGGTCAACTGGGAGACCGTGGTCGAACGCAATCCGCAGGTGATCGTGATCGTCGACTACAGCGAAATCACTGCAGAGCAGAAGATCGAATTTCTGCTGAAGAACCCGGCGCTGCAATCGGTGGACGCGATCAAGAACCAGCGTTTCATCGTCATCCCTTACGTGCAGGCCACACCGGGGATCGATAACGTGCTGGCGGTGGAAACCCTGGCCAAAGGATTCCACGGCGAATGATCGACCGGCGCTACGCCCTATTGCTCACCGCCCTCGGCGCCCTGTTGCTGGTGTCGTGCGTGGTCTCGCTCGGTTTTGGTCCGGCGCGGGTGCCGGTGGAGGTGGTGTGGCGGATTCTGCTGCACAAGACCTTCGGTTTCGGCGAGGTGAGCTGGAGCGCCGGGCAGGAACACATCGTCTGGCTGATCCGCGTGCCGCGCATGTTGCTCGGGGCGTTGGTCGGTGCCGGGCTGGCGTTGATCGGCGCGGTGCTGCAAGCAGTGACGCGTAATCCACTGGCCGATCCGCACCTGCTCGGCGTCACCTCCGGTGCGACCCTCGGCGCAGTGATCGTGGTGCTGCACATTGGTGAAATCGTTGGCCTGTTGACCTTGCCGATTGCCGCCTTCATGGGTGCATTGCTGAGCATGTTTCTGGTATTGGGCATCGCCAATCGGCAGGGTCGACTCGACAGCGACCGCTTGCTGCTGTGCGGCGTGGCGGTGTCGTTCGTGATGATGGCGATCGCCAACCTGCTGTTGTTCATGGGCGACCATCGCGCCAGCTCGGCGGTGATGTTCTGGATGCTCGGCGGCCTTGGCCTGGCGCGTTGGGAGCTGCTGGCGATACCCGCGCTGAGCGTGCTGCTCGGCCTCGGTCTGCTGCTGGGCATGGCCCGCCCGTTGAACGCACTGATGGCTGGCGAGCAGACCGCCGTGACCCTCGGCCTGAATGCCCGGGCGGTGCGTTTGCGGGTGTTTGTGATCGCCTCGTTGATGACCGGAGTGCTGGTGTCGATCAGTGGCTCGATCGGCTTTGTCGGACTGATGGTGCCGCACATTGCCCGGCGTCTGGTGGGTGCCGAACATCGCCGTCTGCTGCCGGCCTGCGTACTGCTCGGCAGCCTGTTTCTGGTGTGGGTCGATGTGGCCGCGCGAACCCTGATCGCGCCGGAAGACCTGCCCATCGGCGTTGCCACCGCGGCCATCGGCGGCCTGTTCTTCATCGGCCTGATGCGCCGCCGCTGACACAAGCCCGATCAAAAACTGTAGGAGCTGCCGCAGGCTGCGATCTTCTGATCTTGCTTTTGATTTTAAAAAAACAAAGTCAAAAGATCGCAGCCTTCGGCAGCTCCTACAGGAATTGTGGGCGCCCCAATCTGGCGCGGCCGCCTGCACCAACGCTCTCTCCGCGTCCCTTCATGGTGCGCACCGCCCACGCGCAACCGCTCTAAACCGACATTTTCCTGCCCGATCCCGACCGGGCACAGCCCTTGCAAAACACCCTTCAGTCGTCCGCATCTGCCAACCATAAAAAACTTTAACGTTCATGGAGATCGCACAATGAAGCGTCGCAGTTTGATCAAGGCTTTCACACTCACGGCATCCATTGCCGCGATGGGCATGACCTGGACTGTCCAGGCCGCCGAGACCATCAAGGTGGGGATTCTGCATTCGTTGTCCGGGACCATGGCGATTTCCGAAACGTCGCTCAAGGACATGGCGCTGATGACCATCGACGAGATCAATGCCAAGGGCGGGGTGAACGGCAAGATGCTCGAACCGGTGGTGGTCGACCCGGCGTCGAACTGGCCGCTGTTCGCCGAGAAAGGCCGGCAGTTGCTGACGCAGGACAAGGTCGCGGTGGTGTTCGGCTGCTGGACCTCGGTGTCGCGCAAATCGGTGCTGCCGGTGTTCGAAGAACTCAACGGCCTGCTGTTCTACCCGGTGCAATACGAAGGTGAAGAGATGTCGCCGAACGTGTTTTACACCGGCGCCGCGCCGAACCAGCAAGCCATCCCGGCCGTTGAATACCTGATGAGCGAAGAAGGTGGCAGCGCCAAGCGCTTCTTCCTGCTCGGCACCGACTACGTCTACCCGCGCACCACCAACAAGATCCTGCGCTCGTTCCTGCACTCCAAAGGCGTGGCCGACAAGGACATCGAAGAGGTCTACACCCCGTTCGGTCACAGCGACTATCAAACCATCGTCGCCAACATCAAGAAATTCTCCGCCGGCGGCAAGACCGCTGTGATTTCCACGGTCAACGGCGACTCCAACGTGCCGTTCTATAAAGAGCTGGCCAACCAGGGGCTGAAGGCGACCGACGTACCGGTGGTGGCGTTCTCCGTGGGTGAAGAAGAACTGCGCGGCATCGACACCAAACCGCTGGTGGGCAACCTCGCGGCGTGGAACTACTTCGAGTCCGTGGAGAACCCGGTGAACAAAAAGTTCGTCGCTGACTGGAAGGCTTATGCCAAGAAACACAACCTGCCGGGCGCCGACAAAGCGGTGACCAACGACCCGATGGAAGCCACTTACGTCGGCATCCACATGTGGGCGCAGGCGGCGGAGAAAGCCAAGTCCACCGACGTCGACAAAGTCCGCGAAGCACTGGCTGGCCAGACCTTCGCCGCGCCGTCCGGTTACACCCTGACCATGGACAAGACCAATCACCACCTGCACAAGCCAGTGATGATCGGCGAGATCCAGAACGACGGTCAGTTCAACGTCGTGTGGCAGACCGAAGGCCCGATCCGTGCGCAGCCGTGGAGTCCGTTTATCGATGGCAACGACAAGAAACCGGATTATGCGGTGAAGAGCAACTGAGGCGGATTCAATCTTTGAGGCGGGCTTGAGATCTACCCCCTCACCCCAGCCCTCTCCCCCTAGGGGTAGAGGGGGAAAGGGAGCCGATCTTCGTGCTTTTCAAAGTGTGAGCTCGGCTCGAATTCGCAGGTCGCAACACATCGTCCTGACACCTCGGTCAGTCCCCTCTCCCTCCGGGAGAGGGTTAGGGTGAGGGGCGGTTGAACAGGACACCACTAATGCCCACTGCCATATACCGCTTATTTCTGGCCCTGGCACTGCTGTTGCCGATGACTGCCTTTGCCAACGACGCCGAAGACTTCGTCGCCGCCAACCCGGTGCAACAGGCCAAACTGCTGGAAGCCTGGGCCGCGCAGCCCGAGCCGGCGCGTGTCGAGCTGATCAACGCCCTGCAACAAGGCGAATTGATCATCGACGGCCAGCCCAAAACCCTGCGCCTGAATAACCGCCTGCGGGGTCTGATCGACACCGCTCTGGCCAGCCACCAATTGCTCGCCGCCGACGCCAAAACCCGTCTGACTGCCGCGCAGCAATTGCAGAAAAGCGCGAAACCCGCGCAGCTGAAATTCCTCGACCAGCAACTGGCTGGCGAAAAAGATGAAAGCGTCCACGCCGCCCTGAGCCTGGCGCTGGCCAACCTGCAACTGGTGGACAGCGACCCGGCGGTGCGTCTGGCCGCCGTGCGCCTGCTCGGCGAAACCGGCGATCCGCTGGCCCGCACCCGCTTGGAAGGACTGCTCGAACCCGGCGTCGAAAGCGATGCCGGTGTACGTACCGCCGCCGAAACCAGCCTCGCGCAGGTCAAGCGCAAACTGCTGATCGGCGAAGTACTCGGTCAAGCGTTCAGCGGCATGTCGCTCGGCTCGATTCTGCTGCTCGCGGCCCTCGGTCTGGCGATCACCTTCGGCCTGCTCGGGGTGATCAACATGGCCCACGGCGAGATGCTGATGCTCGGCGCCTACTCGACCTACGTGGTGCAGTTGCTGTTCCAGCGCTACGCGCCACAGGCGATCGAGTTCTATCCACTGATTGCGTTGCCTGTAGCGTTCTTCGTCACCGCAGCAATCGGCATGGCGCTAGAGCGCACGGTGATTCGTCATCTCTACGGCCGACCGCTGGAAACCCTGCTCGCCACTTGGGGCATCAGCCTGATGCTGATCCAGTTGGTGCGCCTGCTGTTCGGTGCGCAGAACGTTGAAGTGGCGAACCCGACGTGGCTGTCCGGCGGGATTCAGGTGCTGCCGAATCTGGTGCTGCCGTACAACCGCATCGTGATCATCGCCTTCGCCTTGTTCGTGGTGGTGCTGACCTGGCTGCTGCTGAACAAGACCCGCCTCGGTCTCAACGTGCGAGCGGTCACGCAGAACCGCAACATGGCCGCCTGCTGCGGCGTGCCCACCGGGCGCGTCGACATGCTCGCCTTTGGCCTCGGCTCGGGCATCGCCGGCCTCGGTGGCGTGGCGCTGAGCCAGATCGGCAACGTCGGCCCGGACCTCGGCCAGAGCTACATCATCGACTCGTTCCTGGTGGTGGTGCTCGGTGGCGTCGGCCAACTCGCCGGCAGCGTACTGGCGGCGTTCGGCCTGGGCATCGCCAACAAGATTCTCGAACCGCAGATCGGTGCGGTGCTCGGCAAGATCCTGATCCTCGCGCTGATCATTCTGTTCATCCAGAAACGTCCGCAAGGCCTCTTCGCACTGAAAGGACGGGTGATCGACTGATGAACCAGCCTCTACTTGTCACGGCCACGCAAAAGGCCGGCCCGAAACTCACCCTCGCCATCGGCGCGGTGATCCTCGCGCTGTTGATCGCCCTGCCGTTGCTCTCGCTGTTGCCGGCGGACAGCGCGCTGCACGTCTCGGCCTACACCCTGACGCTGGTCGGCAAAATCCTCTGCTACGCCATCGTTGCTCTGGCGCTGGATCTGGTCTGGGGTTACGCCGGGCTGCTGTCGCTGGGCCACGGGCTGTTCTTCGCCCTCGGCGGTTATGCGATGGGCATGTACCTGATGCGCCAGGCCGCCGGTGACGGCTTGCCGGCGTTCATGACCTTTCTGTCGTGGACCGAATTGCCGTGGTACTGGAGCGGCACCAGCAGTTTTATCTGGTCGATGTGTCTGGTGGTGCTGGCGCCAGGTCTGCTGGCGCTGGTGTTCGGTTTCTTTGCCTTCCGCTCGCGGATCAAGGGCGTGTATTTCTCGATCATGACCCAGGCCCTGACCTTCGCCGGAATGCTCCTGTTTTTCCGCAACGAGACCGGCTTCGGCGGTAACAACGGCTTCACCAACTTCCGCACGATTCTCGGCTTCGGCATCACTGAACCGGGTACCCGCGCGGTGCTGTTTCTGGCGACCGTGTTGTTGCTGGTGGCGAGTCTGTTCATCGGCTGGCGTCTGGCGCAGAGCAAGTTCGGTCGGGTGCTGACGGCGCTGCGTGATGCGGAAAACCGCCTGATGTTCTGCGGCTACGACCCGCGCGGTTTCAAGCTGTTTGTCTGGGTCTTGAGCGCGGTGCTGTGCGGTCTGGCCGGGGCGTTGTACGTGCCGCAGGTGGGGATCATCAACCCCAGCGAAATGTCGCCGACCAATTCGATCGAAGCGGCGGTGTGGGTCGCCCTTGGCGGACGCGGAACATTGATCGGGCCGCTGCTCGGCGCCGGTGTGGTCAACGGCATGAAGAGCTGGTTCACCGTGGCGTTCCCCGAATACTGGCTGTTCTTCCTCGGCGCGCTGTTCATCGTCGTGACGTTGTATTTGCCCAAAGGTGTGATCGGCCTGCTGAAGAAACGAGGTGAACAATGAGAGTCACAGCGAGTGCTGAATTCATGCTCGAACCGGCGTTTTTCCCAGTAGAACCGAACAAGGACGAAGGCACCAGCCGCGACTCGATCGGCCTCGGCCAACGCGTCGGCCCGGGCCTCGACACCCGCCACGGCACGATCCTGACCCTGGAAGACATCAGCGTCAGCTTCGACGGCTTTCGCGCGCTGAACAATCTGAACCTGTACATCGGCGTCGGCGAACTACGCTGCATCATCGGCCCCAACGGCGCGGGCAAGACCACGCTGATGGACGTGATCACCGGCAAGACCCGCCCCAGTCACGGCAAAGCCTGGTTCGGCGAAACCCTCGACCTGACGCAGATGAGCGAAGTGCAGATTGCCCAGGCCGGGATCGGGCGCAAGTTCCAGAAACCCACAGTGTTCGAAGCGCTGAGCGTGTTCGAGAACCTGGAACTGGCGCAGAAAACCGACAAGTCGGTCTGGGCCAGTTTGCGCGCACGCTTGAGTGGCGAGCAGCGCGAGCTCATCAGCGAAGTGCTGGAGACCATCCGCTTGACTACCTCGGTCAATCGCCCGGCAGGCATGCTGTCACACGGGCAGAAGCAGTTTCTGGAGATCGGCATGTTGCTGATGCAGGCCCCGCAACTGCTGCTGCTCGACGAACCGGTGGCGGGCATGACCGATGCCGAAACCGAATTCACCGCCGAGCTGTTCAAGTCGCTGGCCGGCAAGCATTCGCTGATGGTGGTGGAGCATGACATGGGCTTCGTCGGCTCGATTGCCGACCATGTGACGGTGCTGCATCAGGGCAGCGTGCTGGCGGAAGGGTCGCTGGAACAGGTGCAGGAAAACGAGCGGGTGATCGAGGTCTATCTCGGTCGCTGATGATCCATCCCCTGTAGGAGCTGCCGAAGGCTGCGATCTTTTGATCTTGATCTAAAAAACAAGATCAAAAGATCGCAGCCTTCGGCAGCTCCTACACAGGGATTTGAGGAGATTTTGAGAATGCTGCAAGTCGA
>NZ_JTKF01000017.1:0-43961 GCF_000828175.1 Pseudomonas sp. W15Feb9B
TGACAGCCGACCAATTTCTAACTGATGGCACCCGATCCCACTGTGGGAGCTGGCTTGCCAGCGATGGCGGCCTGACAGCCGACCAATTTCTAACTGATGGCACCCGATCCCACTGTGGGAGCTGGCTTGCCAGCGATGACGGCCTGACAGCCGACCAATCTCTAACTGATGAGACCTGATCTCACTGTGGGAGCATGCTTGCTCGCAAAAGCAGTCTGCCAGGCACCATGAGTTTCAGGCTGGCAATAAAAAGCCCGGACGCTTTCGCCGTCCGGGCTTTAAAAGTCAAAGGATCGCATCCTGCGGCCGCGCCTGCACGAAGTCATTCTTTCAACGGATGTTGAGGTGGGCTTGCCCGGAATTGCAGTGAGCCGGCTTCAGTCGGTCTCACCCGGGTCATGGTGAAAGTCCCCTTGGGCTTCAGACGATAGCGATTACTTTTGAACAAGGCCTCGAATGATCCGGTAGCGATGTCCGTTTCAGGGTCATATTTGATGCTGAGGGTCGCCGAGTCGGCGTCTATCGTAGCCATTCCGATGAATCCCGGTGGCGCAGGGATCCAATGGCTGTGTACACATGTCAGCCCTTGGTCGAGGTGATAAACACCTGTGAGAGTCTCATCGGATTGGTAGGGCAGAGTCATGGAGAAAGCAAAATAGTTTTCATCGTCGAAATTCCCTGTTCCACCGCTTATGGCCCAATAAAACTCCCCCAAAAACTCGCCTAGATAGAAGGAGCTGAATTCCGCTGTTTTCTGTTTGTCGCCCAATCTCCATTGAAACTGGTCATCGCGCACCGGTGGCGTTTTCGGAAGAAAAATAGCGTGAGTGGTCATTGTTAAACCTGCCTTTTCGAGTAAGAGGAGGTGTTACAACCGACTGCAATTACGGTTTCTCTTGATACCCGCTCGAACAGGTAGGCGTCTACTGTCAGATCTGACAGGTAGCACAGCAATAAAAAACCCGGAAGCTTTCGCTGTCCGGGTTTTCAGATGAAGCGGTGATCTTGCCTTTAGCGGTTAAACCGCTCCACCAACGAATACTGCGTATTCGCCGTCTTGGTCAGCTCTTCACTCAGCAGCGCCGAGTTATGCGCCTGTTCCGAGGTCTGGTCCGCCAGTTCCGAAATGTTGCTGATGTTGCGGCTGATCTCCTCAGCCACTGCACTTTGCTCTTCGGTCGCGGCGGCGATCTGGGTGGTCATGTCGGTGATGTTGGCCACCGCTTCGCTGATGCCGACCAGGGCCTGATCCGCTTCCAGTACCCGCGCTACACCTTCTTCCGCCTGACGATGCCCGGCTTCCATGGTCTGTACGGCACTCGAAGCGGTCTGTTGCAGCTTGGCGATCAGGGCGTGGATCTGGCCGGTGGATTCGCTGGTGCGTTGTGCCAGTTGGCGGACTTCGTCGGCGACCACGGCAAAACCACGGCCCATCTCGCCGGCACGTGCGGCTTCAATCGCAGCGTTGAGCGCGAGCAGGTTGGTCTGGTCGGCGATGCCTTTGATCACGTCGACCACGCCGCCGATTTCGTCGCTGTCCTTGGCCAGTTGCGTGACGGTCAGGCCGGTTTCCCCGACGACGACCGACAGGCGCTGGATGGCTTCGCGGGTTTCCCCGGCGATGTCGCGACCGCGACCGGTCAGGCGGTTGGCTTCTTGTGTCGCGTCAGCAGTGCGCTGTACGTGGCTGGCCACTTCCTGGGTGGTGGCGGCCATCTGGTTGACGGCGGTGGCGACCTGTTCGGTTTCCACGCGCTGACGTTCCAGACCGCTGGAGCTGTTGTGCGCCAGGGCGTCGGACTGTTTGGCCTGATCGGTCAGGTGCTCGGCGGTGTCCTGCAGACGGGTCAGGCAGGTTTTCAGGCGCGCTTCCTGGCTGAGGATCGACATTTCCAGACGCGCCTGCGCGCCACGGCTGTCGGTGTACATCTGCGCGATCAGCGGGTCGGAGGTGGTCTGTTCGGCCAGGCGCAGCAGGCGCTTGAGTCCGCGTTGCTGCCATTGCAGGCCCATCAGGCCCAGTGGTACCGACAAACCGGCCGCGAGGGCAAAGCCCCAGTGCGAGTTCAGCGTCGCGCCGATCACGAAGCTCAGCTGGCTGACCAGAATGAACGGCAACCAGTCCTGCAGCACCGGCAGCCATTTGTCGCTGGAAGGGATCGCCGACTTGCCCTGGTTGATGCGTTGGTAGAGCGCTTCGGCACGGCGGATCTGTTCGGCGGTGGGTTTGATCCGCACCGACTCGTAACCGACCACCTGATTGCCGTCGAACACCGGTGTCACGTAGGCGTTCACCCAGTAGTGGTCACCGGATTTACAGCGGTTCTTGACAATGCCCATCCATGGCAAGCCTTGTTTCAGTGTGCCCCACATGTGCGAAAACACCGCCGCCGGCACGTCGGGGTGACGGACCAGGTTGTGCGGCGCACGGATCAGTTCTTCACGCGAAAACCCGCTGATTTCGACGAAAGCGTCGTTGCAGTAGGTGATCACGCCCTTGGCGTCGGTTGTGGAAATCAACCGCTGCTGAGCCGGGAAAGTCCGTTCGCGTTGTGTAATGGGCTGGTTGTTACGCATGGTTTTTCAATCCGCAAGGCTTTGAAAGGTTGTCGGCGCTGTCAGGAAATTATTGAAGTTTTTTTTCAGATATCAGCACGGCGTCGCAAAACCGCGCTTGCTTCAACCGGCGAGCATCGGATAGGTGAACAGCGCAAAATGCAGCAGGTTCAGCCCAAAGTGCGTGGCGATCGCCGCCGCAAGCCCACCAAAGCGGTAGGCCAGACCATAGCCGACACCCGCCAGTCCCGCCAGCAACACCCAGTGCCATCCCGCGCCCAGATGCGCCAGGGCAAAGATCAGCGACGCCAGCAGCAGGGCGAGGTTGTCGCCGTGCGGCAGGTGCTTGAACAGGCGGCTCAAACCGCCCTGTATATAGCCGCGAAACAGCGCCTCCTCGACCAGCGTCACCAACAGCAGATTGTTCAGCAGCCACAGCCACGCCTGATCAGGCCACTTCGGTGCCCAGGCAATCATCCCGAATAACAGTGCGCCACCCAGGGCCAGGGTTGCGCTCAACATCAGGCCGAGGACGCTGGCGAATACCGTCAGACGCAGCGAGCGGGCGGCGACGATCCACGGGCAGGCCAAAAGCAGCCAGAAGCCGATCAGCGGTTTGTCCAGATTCAGGTACATCGCGAACGGCACGGCGTCATCGGTGAAACGCATCTTCGCGATGGCCCGACCGTTGTCGAACCCCGGCAACCAGTGCAGCGCCAGTGACAGGGCGAGGAAAACAAACACAGCGTGGCCCAGCAACCGCGCCACCGGCACCAGCTGTTGGCGCACGGCGAAACCGGCCACCAGCAACAGTCCGAAGGAGATCAGCGCAAGCCAGCCGAGTTGGCCAAAGCTCAACGCCAGTCCGTAACCAAGGCTGAGAAGCCCGAGATAGAGCCATGGCAAAGCTGTCATGGAAAGTCCTTGTGCACGATTTGTGGACAGGCTTTCTACACGGGTGGGGACGAGGGTACAAGTGAAGTTGAGGCGAGAAACCGGGACAACATGCAGACCTTTGGCTGACGCAAAAAAATGTGGGAGCTGGCTTGCCAGCGATGAGGCTTGTACAGCCGACATCTTCATCGCCTGATGTACCGCCATCGCTGGCAAGCCAGCTCCCACAGGGATTCGTGCAAGGCTGAAAGATCAGTGCAGGTTCAATTTCACCGCCGCGCGCTCGGTGATTTCAGTGCGCAACTTCAACGACGGAGCTGCACGCTTGCGGGCTTCTTCAACAACCGCACTCGGCGCCGTATCAGGACTGCCCGAATTGAACGGCGGCGCCGGCGCATATTCCAGTTGCAACTGAATCAACTGCGCCGCCTCGGCCCCTACCAGTTCAGCCGCCAGCACCAACGCAAAGTCGATGCCTGCGGTAATGCCGCCACCGGTAAACAGATTGCCGTCGCGTACCACCCGGTCCTGCACCGCAATCGCGCCGAGTTTCGGCAGCAGTTCGTGATAGGCCCAGTGGGTGGTCGCACGTTTGCCTTTCAGCAGTCCCGCCGCGCCCAGCACCAGCGAACCGGTGCAAACCGACGTTACATACCTGGCCTGCGCCGCCTGACGCCTGATGAACTCCAACGTCTGCTCATCTTCCATCAGCGGCCCGACCCCGGCGCCGCCGGGTATGCAGATCACATCCAGATTCGGGCAGTCCTCGAAGGTGGTGGTCGGTTTCAACAGCAGGCCGGTGCTGGCGGTGATCGGCACCAGATCTTTCCAGATCAGATGCACCTGCACGTCCGGCAGCGAGGCCAGTACGTCATAGGGACCGGTCAGGTCGAGTTGCTGCACCTGCGGAAACAACAGAAAACCGATCTGCAACGTCATGAATTCATCTCCGTGAAAAGGGCTGGACGGCTTCACTGTAGGCGCGTAGGTTTTGGCGCATACGCCAATCAGCCCACGAATTACGCCAAATGTCGAAAACCATCCACGTTCTCGCGTTCGCCAATGTGCAATTGCTCGATGTCACGGGCCCGTTGCAAGTATTCGCTTCGGCCAACGATATCGCCCGCCAGCAGGGTTTGCCTGCGCCTTACGCGCCAACGGTCATCGCCAGCGGCGGCGGGGCGGTGAACGCTTCCGCCGGGTTGGCGATGCTGGCCGAGCCGCTGCCGAATCAGCCCAGCGATACCCTGATCATCGCCGGTGGCTGGGGCGTTTACGCGGCTGCCGAAGACGCTGAATTGGTGAGCTGGGTGCGTGAACATGCCGGTGGATGCCGGCGTGTTGCCTCGGTTTGCACCGGCGCGTTTCTGCTGGCGGCCAGCGGCTGGCTCGACGGTCGCCGGGTCGTCACCCACTGGACGCGCTGCGAACAACTGGCGCGGCAGCACCCGCAATTGCAGGTCGAGCCCAATCCGATCTTCATCAACGACGGCCCGGTCTGGACCTCGGCGGGCGTCACCGCCGGCATCGACCTCGCGCTGGCCATGGTCGAAGACGACCTCGGTCGCGACATGGCCCTGGACGTCGCCCGACAATTGGTGGTGTTCCTCAAGCGCCCGGGCGGGCAGTCGCAATTCAGCGTGACGTTGTCACTGCAAAAACAAGGCAACCGTTTCGATGATTTGCACGCCTGGATCGCCGAAAACCTCACCTGCGACCTCGGCGTCCCGACCCTGGCCGAACAGGCCGGGATGAGCGAACGCAGTTTCATCCGCCACTACCGCGCCGACACCGGCCAGACCCCCGCCCGCGCCATCGAACTGATCCGCGTCGAAACCGCCCGGCGCCTGCTCAGTGACACCGGGCTGCCGGTGAAACGCATTGCGGCCAACTGCGGGTTTGGCAGTGAAGAAACCTTGCGCCGCAGTTTTCTGCGGACCATGGGCGTGACGCCGCAGGCGTATCGGGAACGGTTTTCGGTCAGTGCTGCAGCAGATCAAGTAACGCCTTGAGGGTTTGCTGGGGCGCCTCTTCGGGGATGTTGTGGCCGACGCCGTGCAGCACGCGCCTTTCATACGGGCCGGTGAAGTGTGCAATGTCTTGATCTTCTGCCGGTGCCGGACCGACCCCGTCATCGGCACCGCACAGGGAGATAGTCGGCACGCTGATCGGCGGTTGTTTGATCAACGCGTCTTCCATCCATTGCAGTGCCGGATCGCCTGCGGCATACATGAAGCGATGACGGTAGGAATGAATCACCACGTCCACGAAGTCAGGGTTGTCGAAGGCCGGAGCGCTCAGCGGATAACGTTCGGCGTTGCGTGCCCAGGTCGGTGACCACAAGCTCCAGAGCAGTTCACAGAGCGCCCGCCGGTTTTGCGTCAGGCCCGCGACGCCTCGAGGCGTGTGGAAATAGTACTGGTACCAATAGCGATGCTCGGACTCGGGATCCAGCGGCCGGGTCGAATTGGCGATGTCCTGCACGTTATAACCATCCCCCGTCACCAACCCGCGCACCCGTTCTGGAAACAGCGCCGCGACAATGCACGCTGCCCGACCACCCCAGTCGTAACCGCAAAGCGTGGCCTGTTCGACACCCAGTGCATCCATCAACTCCAGCAAATCCTGAGCCAGCGCCGCTTGCTGGCCAGAACGCAGCGTGTCCGGGCTATTGAAAAGGGTCGGGCCGTAACCGCGCAGATACGGCACGATCACCCGATAACCCTCGGCGGCAAGCACCGGGGCGATTTCGTCGTACGCCCGAGGCGAGTAGGGGAAGCCATGCAGCAATATGACCGCGTCGCCGTTGGACGGGCCATGCTGTTCAAAGGCTACGTTCAAGTTCGGTGTCAATACGCGTTGAATGTCAGACACGGCAGACTCCACAGCCATTGGGCGTCAGGCAACACTAGACCATTCCTTTGTGGCGAGGGAGCTTGCTCCCGCAGGCCTGCGCAGCAGGTCCATTGAAGTATGGGGTCGCTTCGCAACCCGGCGGGAGCAAGCTCCCTCGCCACAGGTGAAGCGTCACTTGCCGGGGTTGCTTCTCCTTAAGCCTCGGCTTCCGCCACCTGATTGAAATACTTCGTCCGATCCGGGGTAAACGTCACCCGCATCTTCGTCCGCGAGCAGGTCATCGAGCGTTCTTCACTCAGATCAATATCCAGGTCTTCGCCACGCAATCCTTGCCACTGCGCCAGGTATTTCAGCGAGCCGTATTTTTCGTTTTTCTTCAGGCTGCGGCTGACGCCACCTTTCCAGCCGAGTACTGGCAGTTCACCGGCGAGGCATTGTTGCGCGAGGTCGGGGAAGCGGCTGGCGCGCTGGCGGCCGATTTCCCAGCATTTGATCAGGCCTTTGTCGGCGGCTTCCCACAGTTGGGTGCGGGTCAGGCCGGTGCGCAGGGGCGTGGCGATGGTACGGTGGACGTGCTGGGTCATTCTGGTTCCTTGAATTCGGGTTTTATTGGACAGCTCCGCTGTGCCCGTTGCGGTGGATGGTAGGGGTGGATGTAACAGCTGGCAACAAGGTATTTCGGGGTGTAAGTGCAGGTTGCGGGGGAGGGATCGGGCGGGGATTGTTTAGACGAAGTAGGGGCTGAATGACCTGGCGTGTGGCGAGGGAGCTTGCTCCCGCTCGGCTGCGAAGCAGGCGCAAAGTCAGACAATTCGGGACTTCTGGAAAAATGGTGGCGCAGGGATTGGGGCCGCTTCGCGACCCGGCGGGAGCAAGCTCCCTCGCCACAGGAGTTCACCAATGTTTATTTGTGTGTAGGAATCAGTCCTGCAAAACCCGAGTTGTAAGGGATATTTCCGACAGAGTGCGGCGAATATTACGGCTGCCACTCACCCTTTTCCCCACTCAAACGCCGATCAAGAAAACTCGCCGCACTGATCAGCGCCAGATGCGTCAGCGCTTGCGGGGTATTGCCCAGATGGCGGCCCTTGCTGTCGAACTCTTCGGCGTACAGCCCCAGCGGGTTCGCGTAGCGCAGCAGTTGTTCGAACTCCAGATGGGCCTTTTCCACCTGACCGGCCCGGGCCAGGCATTCGACGTACCAGAACGAACAGGCGGCAAACGCGCCTTCGGTGCCGGTCAAACCGTCGATGTTGGCGTCATCGTTGCGATAGCGATAAACCATGCCGTCGCGCACCAGAGTCTTTTCGATCGCTTCAAGGGTCGATAGCCAGCGCGGGTCCTTGGCGCTGACGAAGCGCACCAGCGGCATCAGTAGCATCGAACCGTCAAGCGCGGTGCCGCCCTTGTACTGGACGAAATGCCCGCGCTCCTCATCCCAGAAGTTGTCCCAGATGTCGGCGTAGATCGCCTGCCGGGTCTGATCCCACTGGACGAACGGCGCCGGCAGCGAGCGTTTCGAGGCCAGGCGGATGGCCCGGTCAAGCGCCACCCAACACATCAGTCGCGAGTGCAGGAAGTGATGCTGCTCACCGCGCATTTCCCAAATGCCCACGTCGGTTGTCTGCCAGGTCTCACACACCTGATCGACCACTTCGCGCACGTGTTTCCAACCCTGGTGGGAAATCGCGTCGCCGTATTTATTGACCAGGTACACCGCGTCCATCAGTTCGCCGAAGATATCGAGCTGAATCTGATCGTACGCGCCATTGCCGATGCGCACCGGTTGCGCGCCGCCATGGCCGCAGAGGTGCGAGAGTTCGGTTTCCGGCAGTTGCTGGCGACCGTCGATGGCATACAGGATATTGAGTTTGGTTGAATGACCATGGCAATCGCTGACCCGCCCACGCAGCCAACCCATGTAGGCGTTAGCCTCGTCGACAAAACCCAGGCGCATGAACGCGTAGACGGTGAACGAGGCGTCGCGAATCCAGGTGTAGCGGTAGTCCCAGTTGCGCTCGCCGCCGGGGGTTTCCGGCAGGCCAAAGGTGGCGGCGGCGAGAATCGCGCCGTGCTTGCGCGAGGTCAGCAGCTTCAGCGCCAAGGCCGAACGATTGACCATCTCCCGCCAACGCCCACGGTAGTTGGACTGGCCGATCCAGTCGCGCCAGAACTTCAGCGTGCGCTCCAGGCACATTTTCGCGCCGTCATCCTTGAAGCGCGGATCGTCGGCGCCACCGAGGACGAACTCGGCGTTTTGATCCTGCTTCAAACTGAAGGAAGCAACGGCCGATTCGCCTTCAATGCGCAACGCCTGATCCGCCACCAGCCGCAACGACGGCTGACCCTCGGCGCTGAAAACCATCGATTGTTCATCCATCTGTGCCCGGGTGTTGGCGCGCGCGTAGTCATGGCGCACCGCGCAGCGCATGTGAAACGTCGCTTCACCGCTGACCACCCGCACCCGGCGCATCAGCAGCGGCAGGTCATCAACGCTGTCGCCGATCGGCAGCAGATCGGTAATTTCCACCACGGCCTGTTCGCTGAGCCAGCGCGTTTGCAGAACGTTGGTGTCCGGCAGATAGATTTGCTCGCGCCGGGCATCGGGCAAGTCCGGGGCGAGCTGGAAAATTCCTGCCTCGGGCGTGTCGAGCAGTGAACAGAAGATCGACGGGCTGTCGAATTCCGGCCAGCAGAAAAAATCCACGCTGCCCTTGTCGTTGACCAGTGCGGCACTGCGCAGGTCGCCGATGATGCCGTGGGCGTCGATCGGGCTTTGTCGTTCAGGATGATGCTCAGCCATTGCCACGAAACTCCGGATAAAGACTCATGCCGCCGTCGATGAACAGGGTGGTGCCGACGATGTAGTCGGCGGCGTCGGAAGCGAGAAACACCACCGCGTTGGCGATGTCCTCGACATCGCCAACGCGACCGTAGGGGATCAGCTCCAGCAGCTTTTCACCGGCGGCGCCTTCGGTGGCTTCTTTGTTGATTGCCGTGCGAATCGCCCCCGGCGCGATGCCGTTGATACGGATGCGCTGCTGGCTGACTTCCTGGGCGAGGGTCTGCATCAACTGATCGACGCCGCCCTTGGACGCCGCATAGTTGACGTGCCCGGCCCAAGGGATGCGCTGATGCACCGAACTCATGTGAATGATCTTGCCGGCGGCGCGGGACACGCCTTCACGCACGCCCTGACGGTTGAAAATCCGCAACGCGGCGCGGGCGCAGAGAAACTGGCCGGTGAGGTTGACGCCGATCACCGTGTTCCAGTCTTCCAGAGTCATGTCCACCGCAGCGGCATCCTTTTGCAGACCGGAATTGGCCACCAGAATGTCCAGCGCACCAAAGGCTTCGAGGGTCTCGGCGAACAGCCGTTCGACTTGGTCTTCCTTGGAAATATCGGCGCCGATGGCCAGTGCCTGACCGCCGTCGGCGATGATTTGCTGCGCCAGCGCTTCAGCAGGTTCGGCCTGACGGTGGTAATTGATGACGACGGCGGCGCCGGCAGCGGCCAGCGCTTTGGCGGCGGCATGGCCGATGCCGGAACTGGCGCCGGTGACCAGTGCTACTTGGCGGGCGAGGGAAATCTGCATGCTCGAAATGCCTGGGTTAAGGGCTCAGTCAGCTGACCCATGGCGAGCTGCGAGAGTTCATCCGCATGCATGAAAAGATCGACACGTTCAGACGTGATAGCGGCCACTGTGCCGGTGCCATTCAAGACTGCCGGAGACCCAGCTTTTTATGCCGGTCAGAAAACGCTGCAGCAGCGGCGATGCATCCGGCAGCACGGCTTGTTCCGCCGCTTCGTACAGGTGCACGATTTCGTCATGAACGTGCGCGCACTTGATCATCGCTTGTCGGGGCGTGCAATTGTGTTCGCGAGCCAGTAACAGCGGCAGATTGAAATCGCCGATTGCGGCCTGATTTTCCTTGTGTGCGGAATACAGATCGTTGGCGACGATCGTGGCGCTGGCGGCCAGCGTGGTCACGCGCCGCACGGCAGGGGCGCTGTAGATGTGTGCTGGCAGTTCGTATCCACCGATCACGTCGATCAATGACATGCAGGGTAGAAAACTGTTGGTCTGGCGTTGCGCGAGGTATTCCCAGATGGGTGGGGTCAATCCTTCCAGACGCCAGGCCGCTTCGGCAGTCATGGTGACAAACATGGCGATGATTTCGTGGCGTACCCTGGCCACTTGTACGGAAGATGCGAATGCCTGAACGCGGTCCATATAGGCGCGAAGCGCAACCAGTACCGGGTCACTGTTCAGTGCCTGATCAAGACCGCAACGAAAGCGAGAGGGCAGGTGCGCCGGCTCCAGTGCGGCCAGCGCCAGCGAAAGTCGGGGCCCTACCAGACGCGGTTCGGAGCCGGTTCGCTCGTCATCGCAGTAGTAATCATCCACGGCAAACAGGGCGGCGATGCACTGTGCCGAAAGCAGCAGGCGATCGGGATCGTGAGTGTCGGTATGGCAAAGCATGGCGAAGCGACCGAACCCCATGGCGCGGACCTTTTCGAGTTGTCCCGCAAATATGCCGACCTCCTTGATCCATGGCATAAGCCGATCTTCGACAGCTTCGGCCAGCGCCGTATCAACCCGAAACGGCGCCGGACAATACAACGGCGGGACGGCCCAGGGTGATCTTGCCTTTTTCCCAAAAGCATCAGGCATTGATCGTGCCGCTGACGCATCGTGGGCGGCCTCGAACCATTGCCTTACACCCCCTGTCCCGAACTGCTCGAACATCCGGCGAAACCAGATCGTGAACTGCTCGGGTGCCTGTTCGATCCGTTCGGTGATCTCCTCCAGCGACAGCCACTCCCAACTTTCGACTTCCTCGGGATTGGCTACCGGATCGAGCTGGCTGAGGCCGGCAAACACGTGGTCAAATTCATGCTCGATCAGTTCATTGGACATTTGCTCGTAATAGAGCATCGAGGCGACTTTTTGCAGTTTGCACGTCGTGCCCATTTCCTCCTGCAGTCGACGCAGGGCAGCGGCGGCCGTGCGTTCGCCGGGGCGAGGATGCCCGCAGCACGTGTTGGTCCATAATCCGCCGGAATGATATTTGCCCAACGCGCGTTGTTGCATCAGCATCCGACCTTGTGAGTCAAAGAGCAGAATCGAAAATGCGCGATGGCGCAGTCCCTGGTGATGCACTTTCATCTTTGAGGCTACACCGGTCTGGCGATCCTTGGGCGATACCAGAATAAGCTGTTCTTCCATGGCAAGGCTCCTTGGCGCGTGCGCTATGGGATAGTGCTCAAGAGCAGTTGCCCGTTCATTCAGGAGCGGTACGCCATTGAGTCAAAGCCTCATGAGAACTGCAATCGCATGAAAAGGCACCTGTAAAACCTGACAGGTGTGCGCGATTTTCGACGATTGGTTATGTGATTCCAGACGTCGGCGGCAATGCCATTGGTCTTGGGGAGCGATCCTGGGAGAGTGCCTGGAATCGCAAGGTGTCGAGTTTCGCGCCTTCACATTCCACCAACAATTGTGCGCTTCCACGCTCATCAGCCTTTGTGGCAACTTGGCCGCCCCTGATGAGGCTGTACCCATGGCAAACCCCTACCGCGAATTATTCACCGCCCCCGGCGCCCGGGCTTTTGTACTGGCCGGGATGATCGCGCGCATGCCGATTTCCATGACCGGCATCGGCGTGATCACCATGCTCTCGCAGCTCAAGGGCGGTTACGCGCTGGCCGGTGCGGTGGCGGCGACGTTTGCCCTGGCCACGGCGTTTTGTGCACCGCAGGTCTCGCGGCTGGTGGATCGTTACGGCCAGGGCAAAGTGCTGCCGTTGTCGGCGTTGATCGGTGGCGGGGCGCTGTTGATGTTGCTGCTGTGCACGCGTTTGCAGGCGCCGACCTGGACGCTGTTCATCTTCGCCGCGCTGGCCGGCTGCATGCCGAGCATGTCGGCGATGGTGCGCGCGCGCTGGACCGAGATCTATCGCGGCCAGCCGCAATTGCAGACTGCCTATGCGCTGGAATCGGTGCTTGATGAAGTCTGTTTCATCGTCGGCCCGCCGCTGTCGGTGGGTTTGTGCGTGGTGGCGTTTCCCGAGGCCGGGCCGTTGGCCGCGCTGTTGGCGTTGGCGATCGGGGTGACGGCGTTTGTCGCCCAGCGCAGCACCGAGCCGGCGGTGCATCCGCAGGAATCACAGCATCAGGGTTCGATCATTCGCTCGACCGACGTGCAATGGCTGCTGGCGTTGATGCTTGCCATGGGCGTCATCGTCGGTGTGGTCGATGTGGTCAGCGTCGCGTTCGCCCAGCAGCAGGGCCAACCGGCAGCGGCGAGCATCGTGTTGTCGGTGTACGCCATCGGCTCGTGTCTGGCCGGTATCGCGTTTGGCGCGATGCGCTCGAAACTGCCGTTGCCGCGGCTGTTTCTCTACGGTGGGGTGGCGACGGCGGTGACCACGCTGCCGCTGTTGCTGGCGAGCAATATTTTCGGTTTGTCGCTGGCGGTGTTTGTCGCGGGATTGTTCTTCTCGCCGACGCTGATTGTGGCGATGGCGTTGATCGAACGCATCGTGCCGCCGGCGAAACTGACTGAAGGCCTGACCTGGCTGGTGACGGGGTTGAGCATCGGCGTGGCGATCGGCGCCGCCGGCTCGGGCGCTCTGGTGGATGCTTTCGGTGCACGCAGCGGATTCTGGCTGGCGATTATGGCGGGGGCGGTGGTGTTGGCGTCGGCGTTTCAGAGTTATCGGCACCTGAAATAACCCGGCCATCGCGGGCTGTTGTGGTGAGGGGATTTATCCCCGATGGGCCGCGAAGCAGCCCCAAATCCAGCCAGCTCTTTCCTTCAGATGAAGCGTGCCGGGTGAGTTTGCGACTGCTGCGCAGTCGATCGGGGATAAATCCCCTCGCCACAGAGTTATCCATACAGGCAGCGAATGGGTTACCAACCCCGTCCCGAATTCACCCAGAAATTCACCGACAGTGACGTCGACACCGACTCCACCTGATGGAACCAGCCCTCGGGCAGAAACAGCAGATCCCCGGCCTCCAGCGTCACGCGCAGGAACGTCACATCGCGTGCTGCGGGAAAGCGCTGGTAGTCCGGCGCGTCGGGGTTGAAGTCGCAGCCGTCCAGGCCACCCTTTGGCGCTGTCGACCAGGTGCCCAGTGCTTCGCGGTGATGCGGGGCGGCGAGGGTGAACTGCTTCTGGCCCCAGACCTGCGCGAACAAATTATCGGTGTCGTCGCGGTGCAGCGGCGTCAGCGTGCCTTTGGGGCCGATCCAGATGCGTGGCGGGATGAACAGCGAGGCATCGAAGTAGGGCGGGTACTTGATCTGCTGCAGCAATTGCGCCGGCAGGATGTTGTTGCCCATGTAGGCCGGTGGTTCGCCGTCAGCCCTTTTGACTGCCGGTTGGTCGAGTGAGGCAATGAACTCGGCCATCGACGTCGAGCGGAAATCACGTTCGGTGGAAAAGGTCTTCTTCACGTAATCGCCGTGGCGGGTGATTCCCTGCAGTTCAGCGAAATGCACCAGCGATTCTTCGCGACTGAGCTTGAACAGCGGCCAGTCCTGCAAGGCATTGCTGATCACCACCGGGATGCCGTTGGGCAAGTATCTGCTTTTGAATTCGCTGACCGACAATTCATCGCGCGCATGGCGCTCGATGCGGGTCTGCACCGGCAGCCCGGCGGTGAGTTGTTCGCTGAAGCGTGGCGGGGTCGGGTAGCGCTTGTTCATGTCGACCTTTTGCGCCACGGCTCCACCGTGCATCGCATGCTCGATGATCTGCGGCAGCAGCGTCGCCAGGCCCATGTTGCCGCCGATTTTCAGGCGTCCGCTGGCGAACAATTCTTCGACATTGACCCGGCCGCCCATGATCCCGAGAAAATCACTCTCGGCGACTTCAATGGTCACGTCGGGGCTGGGGTGGCGACCGGGCGCGGTGCGACTGCTGGCCTTGACCTCCGACCAGTAGGCCTGCTGCGGGCCAAACACGAATTGGAAAACGCCTTCGATGCCGACGGCACCGGCGTTGGCGAACAACTTGCCCAGGATGCTCTGCAGGTCCACGGTGAATCCTCGTTATTGGTTTTGGCCTGAACAGTTAACGAGCGCCTGTTGACGCAATTTACCGGCGCGCGACTAATTTGCCGGGGGCGTAATCCGTTTCTCTCTACAGACAAATTTTTCGAGGAAAAGCCGGGTGAACAAGCTGACCCTGCTGTGCCTGCCGTACTCCGGCGCCAGCGCCATGGTCTATAGCCGCTGGCGGCCAAAACTGCCGCAATGGTTGCAATTGCAACCGGTGGAGCTGCCGGGGCGCGGTGCACGATTCGACGAGCCGCTGCACACGGATATGCGGGCGCTGGCGATGCAACTGGCCAAGGAATTGCGGCCGAATCTCAAAGCGCCGTATGCGGTGTTCGGCCATAGCCTGGGCGCGCTGCTGGCTTGCGAAATCGCTCACGCGCTGCGCGCATTGGGCTGTCCAGAACCGGTGGCGCTGTTTGCCTCGGGCACGGCGGCACCGACGATGCGCGCCGATTACGATCGCGGTTTCGCCGAGCCGAAAACCGACGCCGAGCTGATCGATCAATTGCGCACACTCAACGGCACCAGCGAAGAAGTGCTGGCCAATGCCGAGCTGATGAGCCTGACCCTGCCGATCCTGCGCGCGGATTTTCTGCTCTGCGGCAAATTCGAGCCGTTGCAGCGGCCGTTGCTCAACTGCCCGGTGCACGTGCTGGGCGGCAAGGCGGATCGCGCGACCACCGAACAACTGATCGGCTGGAGCAAGGAAACCCGCGGCAGCTTTTCGGTGGACATGCTCGCCGGCGGGCACTTTTTCATTCATGAGCATGAGGCCAAAGTGCTCAAGGTGATCAAGGATCAGCTGGAAGGACATCATCGCCGGCACAGCCTGGCCATCACCGCCTGATCCGCTCCCTGTAGGAGCTGCGGCACGCTGCGATCTTTTGATCCTAATCTTTAAAATCAAAAGATCGCAGCGTGCCGCAGCTCCTACAGGGTTGTGCGATACGACAGAAATTCCCTGCTCTGCCTCCCGCCTGACAGTTGTTCTCATTCGCTAATTTTTCCGGTCTGCATTCGTTTTATAGGGACGACGTGCCTTTGTGCTTCCTGCCTACTGATCCGGATGCTGAGAAATGAATGCTGAAGACTCCTTGAAACTTGCTCGCCGGTTTATCGGGTTGCCCCTGGAAAAGCGCCAGATGTTCCTCGCGGCCCTGCACAAGGAGGGCGTGGATTTCGCGCGGTTCCCGATACCCGTCGGCATCGCAGCCGAGGATCGTCAGGCGCTGTCTTACGCGCAGCGACGCATGTGGTTCCTCTGGCAACTCGACCCGCAGAGCGGCGCCTACAACCTGCCCGGTGCGGTGCGACTCAATGGTCGACTGAACCAGTCGGCGCTGGAGCAAGCTTTCGCCAGTCTGGTGGAGCGCCACGAAACCCTGCGCACGGTGTTCCAGCGCCAGGCCGATGACAGCCTGCTGCAAGTGCCAGCCACCGCGCCGCTGCTGATTAACCGGGAAGACTTCAGCGCACTGCCGGCCAGTGAGCGCGAGCAGGCGGTGATCCGTGCCGCCGAACAGCAGTCGCTGCTGCCATTCGATCTGGCGGTCGGCCCGTTGCTGCGCGTGACCTTGCTCAAGCTTGCCGAGCAGGAACACGTGCTGCTGCTGACCCTGCACCACATCGTGTCCGATGGCTGGTCGATGAACGTGTTGATCGACGAATTCATCCGTTGCTACGACGCGTTCGACGCCGGTCAGGCGCCGCAATTGCCGCCACTGCCGATCCAGTACAGCGACTATGCGCTGTGGCAACGCCGCTGGCTGGAGGCCGGTGAGCAGGCGCGCCAACTCGACTATTGGCAGGCGCAGCTGGGCGACGAACACCCGGTGCTGGAATTGCCGCTGGATCATTCGCGCCCGGCGATGCCGAGCTATCGCGGCACCCGCTATGAATTCGCGGTCGACGGCCAACTCGCCGAGCAACTGCGCAGCACCGCGCAACAGCATCAGGTCACCGTGTTCATGTTCCTGCTCGGCGCCTTCAATGCGCTGCTGCACCGATACACCGGGCAGACCGACCTGCGTGTCGGCGTGCCGATCGCCAACCGCAATCGCGGCGAAATCGAGGGCCTGATCGGCTTCTTCGTCAACACCCAGGTGCTGCGCACGCAACTCGACGGCCAGACCCGGGTCGACGAACTGCTGCGGGCGGTCAAGGAAACCGCGCTGGGTGCCCAGGCGCATCAGGATCTGCCGTTCGAGCAACTGGTCGAAGCGCTGAAGCTGGAACGCAGCCTCAGCCACACGCCACTGTTCCAGGTGATGTACAACCATCAGCCGCACGTGGCCGATATCGCCACCATTAGCACCGCATCCGGCCTGCAACTCGACAGTCTCGACTGGCAGAGCCGCACCACCCAGTTCGACCTGACGCTGGACACCTGGGAGCAGGGCGGCAAGCTGCACGCCGCGCTGACCTACGCCAGCGACCTGTTCGATGCACCGACCATCGAACGCATGGCGCGGCACTGGCTGCACTTGCTGACGGCGATGGTCGCCGATCCGTCGCAGCGTATCGGTGAGTTGCCGCTGCTGGAGGCAGACGAGCAGCGCACGCTGGTGCACGACTGGAACAACGTCCACGCGCAGTACCCGAGCGACACGCCGATTCACCAACTGATCGAAGCGCAGGTCGCGCGTACGCCGCAGGCCCCGGCACTGCTGTTCGGCGAACAGACGCTGAGCTACGCCGAGCTGGATGCGCGGGCCAATCGTCTGGCGCATCTGCTGCGCGAACAGGGCGTGCAGGCGGACAGTCTGGTTGGCGTCTGCGCCCTGCGTTCGGTGGAAATGGTCGTCGCGCTGCTGGCGATTCTCAAGGCCGGCGGCGCTTACGTGCCGCTGGATCCGGAATACCCGCAGGAGCGTCTGGCCTACATGATCGAGGACAGCGGCATTACTTTGCTGCTGACGCAACAGGCGCTGCTGGCAGCGCTGCCGACTGACGGCGTAAACGTCATCACCCTGGATCAGCCGGGGCTGCTCGACCGTTACAGCGATAGCCGTCCGGAGGTCAGCGTCGATCCGCTGAACCTGGCCTACGTGATTTACACCTCGGGTTCCACCGGCAAGCCGAAGGGCGCCGGCAACAGCCACGCGGCGCTGGTCAACCGTTTGTGCTGGATGCAGGAGGCCTATGCGCTGGACGCCAGTGATTCGGTGCTGCAGAAAACCCCGTTCAGTTTCGACGTGTCGGTGTGGGAGTTTTTCTGGCCGCTGCTGACCGGCGCGCGGCTGGTGGTAGCCGCGCCGGGTGCGCACCGTGATCCGCTGCAATTGATCGATAGCATCAACCGCCACGGCATCAGCACGCTGCACTTCGTGCCGTCGATGTTGCAGGCGTTCATCCACGAACCGGGCGTGGAAAGCTGTAGCAGTCTCAAACGGATTGTCTGCAGCGGTGAAGCGTTGCCGCTGGATGCACAGCTGCAAGTTTTCGCCAAGCTGCCGAACGCCAGCCTCTACAACTTGTATGGCCCGACCGAAGCGGCCATCGACGTCACTCACTGGACCTGTGTCGATGAAGGCGCGGACAGCGTGCCGATCGGCCGGCCGATCGCCAACCTGCGCACCCATGTCCTCGATGCCGAATTGCTGCCGGTGCCGAGCGGTGTCGCCGGTGAACTGTATCTGGGCGGCGCCGGGCTGGCGCGCAGTTATCACCAGCGTGCGGCGCTGACGGCCGAGCGTTTTGTGCCGTGCCCGTTCCATGACGGCGCGCGCCTGTACCGCACCGGTGACCGTGTGCGGCAGCGTGCCGACGGCGTGATCGAATACCTCGGGCGTCTCGACCATCAGGTTAAGTTGCGCGGATTGCGCATTGAGTTGGGTGAAATCGAGACCCGCCTGATGCAGCACTTGCTGGTGCGTGAGGCGGTGGTGCTGGTGCAGGGCGGCAAGCATCTGGTGGCTTATCTGGTGCTGGAACAGGCGCAAGCGGACGAACAGTGGCAGCAGGAGCTCAAGGCGTGGCTGCTCGGCAGCCTGCCGGAGTTCATGGTGCCGACCTACCTGATCACCCTCGACAAATTGCCGGTCACCGCCAACGGCAAGCTCGACCGCAAGGCCTTGCCACAACCGGATGCCGCGCCGCAACAGGCATTCGTGGCGCCACAGGACGCCATGCAAAAAGCCCTCGCGGCGATCTGGGAAGCTGTGCTCGGCCTCGACCGCGTTGGCCTCGACGACAACTTCTTCGAGCTGGGCGGCGATTCGATCATCTCGATTCAAGTGGTCAGCCGTGCGCGGCAGGCCGGGATCCGTATCAGCCCGCGTGACCTGTTCCAGTACCAGACCGTGCGTAGTCTGGCGCTGGTCGCGAGCCACGATCATCTGTCCTCGGTGGATCAGGGGCCGGTGACCGGCGACGTCGTGCTCGGGCCGATTCAGCAGGATTTCTTCAGCCGGGCGATGCTGGTGCGCGAGCACTGGAACCAGTCGTTGCTGTTGACTCCGCGTGAGGCATTGAACGCGCAATGGCTCGATGCGGCGCTGACCCACCTGATCAATCACCACGACGCCTTGCGCCTGCGTTTTGTCGAAGGCAGCGAAGGCTGGCAGCAAAGCCACGGCCCGCTGCTGACCGGCGCTGAGCTGTGGCAATGCGATGCCGAATCTGCCGAACAGTTGCAGGCGCTGTGCAACGAAGCCCAGCGCAGCCTCGACCTGCAAAACGGCCCGCTGTTGCGCGCGTTGTTGGTGACGATGGCCGACGGCTCGCAACGACTGGCGTTGATCATTCACCACCTCGCGGTCGATGGTGTTTCCTGGCGGGTGCTGCTGGAAGATCTGCAGCAGGCTTACGAGCAGCTCGCGGCGGGCGGCGGCATTCAGCTGCCGGCGAAGACCAGCGCATTCCAGAGTTGGACCGCGCGTCTGGCGCAGGACGCATCGCGCTTCGATGACCAATTGAGCTATTGGAAAGCCCAGCATCAGGGCGCCGAGGATCTGCCGTGCGACCGCCCGGATGGCAGCCTGCACAATTTGCATGGCGAGAAAATCGAATGGCGCCTCGACGCCGAGCGCACCCGCCAGTTGCTGCAACAGGCGCCGGCCGCGTATCGCACCCAGGTCAACGATCTGTTGCTTACCGCACTGGCGCGCACCATCATTCGCTGGAGCCAGCAGCCGGGCACGCTGATCGAACTGGAAGGGCATGGCCGCGAAGACCTGTTCGATGACATTGACCTGACCCGCACCGTGGGCTGGTTCACCAGCCTGTTCGCGGTCAACCTGACTGCGAGCGAGGATCTCGACGGTTCGATCAAGGCGATCAAGGAGCAACTGCGCGCGGTGCCGGACAAAGGTCTGGGTTACGGCGTGCTACGGCATCTGGCCGCGCCGTCGGTGCGTGCTGAATTGGCCGGGTTGCCGCAACCGCGCATCACCTTCAATTACCTGGGCCAGTTCGACCGTCAGTTCGACGAGGCGGCGCTGTTCGTGCCGTCGGTTGAAACCAGCGGCGTGGCGCAGGATCCGTCGGCGCCGCTGGGCAACTGGCTGACCGTGGAAGGTCAGGTGTATGGCGGCGAACTGTCGATGAGCTGGGGCTTCAGCCGCGAGATGTTCGACAGCGCCACGGTGCAGCACCTGGTCGATCAATACGCCATCGAATTGCAGGCGTTGATCGAACATTGCTGCACACTGCCCACCGCGCAAGCGACGCCGTCGGACTTCCCGCTGGCCCGCGTGACCCAGGCGCAACTGGATGCGCTGCCGGTGCCGGCCGGTCAGCTCGATGATGTCTATCCGCTGTCGCCGATGCAGCAGGGTTTGCTGTTCCATACCCTTTACGAGCAAGCGGCGGGTGAGTACATCAACCAATTGCGCGTTGACGTGCACGGGCTTGACCCTGAGCGTTTCCGCGCCGCGTGGCAGGCTACCGTCGATGCGCAGGACATTCTGCGCAGCGGGTTCGTCTGGCAGGGCGAACTGGCGCAACCGCTGCAGATCGTGCACAAACAGGTGCAGTTGCCGTTCAGCATTCTCGACTGGCGTCAGCGCGACGATCAGCCGGCAGCCCTCGCGGCGCTGGCCGATGCCGAACGTCAGCAAGGGTTCGATCTGAGCCATGCACCGTTGCTGCGTCTGGTGCTGGTGCAGACCGCTACCGAGCAATGGCACCTGATCTACACCCATCACCACATCCTGATGGACGGCTGGAGCAACTCGCAGTTGCTCGGCGAAGTGTTGCAGCGCTACAGCGGTCGCACCCCGGCCCATGGCGGCGGACGTTATCGCGATTACATCGCCTGGCTGCAACGTCAGGATGGCAAGCTCAGTCAGGACTTCTGGAGCGCTCAGTTGGCCGCGCTGCAAGAGCCGACCCGACTGGCTCGCGCCACTACCGGCGGCGAAGGCGACAGCGGCCACGGCGACCATTACCTGACGCTGGACGTGCCGCGCACCCAGGCGCTGGAAGCGTTCGCCCGGCAGCAGAAAGTCACCGTCAACACCCTCGTGCAAGCCGCGTGGCTGCTGTTGCTGCAACGCTACACCGGTCACGAAACGGTGGCGTTCGGTGCGACCGTGGCCGGGCGTCCGGCGGATTTGCCGGGCATCGAGCAACAGGTCGGCCTGTTCATCAACACCCTGCCGGTGATCGGCGCGCCGCGTCCGGATCAAAGCGTTGGCCAATGGCTGCAAGCGGTGCAGGCGCAAAACCTCAGCCTGCGCGACTTCGAACACACGCCGCTGGCGGACATCCAGCGCTGGGCCGGGCAGGGCGGGGAAGCGCTGTTCGACAATATTCTGGTGTTCGAAAACTACCCGGTCGCCCAGGCGCTGAGCCAGGCCGGGCAAGGCCTGCAGTTCGGTGATGTCGGCAACCTGGAGCAGACCCACTACGCCCTGAGCGTGGCGGTCACCCTCGGTCAGCAACTGGCGCTGCACTACAGCTTCGACCGCAGCCAGTTTGCCGGTGAAGTGATCGAAGGCATCAGTGCCCATCTGTTGCAATTGCTTGAGCAGTTTGCGCTGTCGGCCGAACGCAACCTCGGCGAAATCGCTCTGGCCAGCGCTGACGAGCATGCCCGCCAGCAAGCCGAAAACCAGCCGCAGCCGTACCCGCTGGAGATCGCTGTGCATCAGCGCATTGCTGCGCTGGCAGCCGAGCGTCCGCAGCGCACCGCAGTGATCTTTAATGGTCAGCACTTCAGTTATGGCGAGATCGAGCAGCGTGCCAATCAACTGGCTCAGGCGCTGATCGCCCGCGGTGTCGGCGCCGAGACTCGGGTCGGCGTGGCCCTGCCGCGCAGCGAGGCGGTGATCGTCGCGCTGCTGGCGGTGCTCAAGGCCGGCGGTGCCTATGTGCCACTGGACACCAGTTACCCGCGTGAACGCTTGGCCTATCTGATTGAAGATTCTGGGCTGGCGCTGCTGATCAGCGATTCATCGGTGTCGGCGCAGTTGCCGGTCGACGAATCGGTGCCGTTGCTGGAGCTGGATCGTCTCGACCTGCGCGAGTTGCCGATCTCGGCGCCACAGGTGCCAGTCGATCCGCATAACCTCGCGTACGTGATCTACACCTCCGGTTCCACCGGCAATCCGAAAGGCGTCAGCGTTGCCCACGGCCCACTGGCGATGCATTGCCAGGCCATCGGTCAGCGCTACGAAATGCGTGACAGCGACTGCGAATTCCACTTCATGTCGTTTGCCTTCGACGGCGCCCACGAACGCTGGCTGACCAGCCTGACCCACGGGGCTTCGCTGCTGATTCGCGACGACACGCTGTGGACGCCGGAGCAGACCTATAACGCGATGATCGAACACCGCGTGAGCGTGGTCGCGTTCCCGCCGGTGTACCTGCAACAATTGGCCGAACACGCCGAGCGTGTTGGCAACCCGCCGAAAGTGCGGATCTATTGCTTCGGCGGCGATGCGGTGCCGAACGCCAGTTTCGAGCGGGTCAAACGCGCGCTCGATCCGGACTACATCATCAACGGCTACGGCCCGACCGAAACCGTGGTCACTCCGCTGATCTGGAAGGCTGGCCGTGAAGAGCCATGCGGCGCCGCTTACGCACCGATCGGCAGCCGGATCGGCGACCGCAGCGCCTACGTGCTCGACGCCGATCTGAACCTGTTGCCGCAAGGCATGGCCGGGGAGTTGTACCTCGGTGGCACCGGTTTGGCGCGGGGTTATCTGAATCGTCCGGGGCTGACCGCCGAGCGTTTTGTCGCCGATCCGTTCAGCGCCCATGGCGGCTTGCTGTATCGCACCGGTGACCTGGTGCGCCAGCGCGTCGACGGCACGTTCGACTATCTGGATCGCATCGACAATCAGGTGAAGATTCGCGGGTTCCGTATCGAACTGGGCGAAGTCGAAGCGGCGCTGCAAGCGCTCGACGGCGTGCGTGAAGCGGTGGTCGTGGCGCAGGAAGGCAGCGCCGGCAGTGGCAAGCGTCTGGTGGCCTACGTGGTCGGTGATTCAGTCCGTGCCGACTTCACCGACCACCTGCGCGCGCAGCTCAAGGCCAGCCTGCCGGCGCACATGGTGCCGGCGTATGTCCTGCGTCTTGAGCGCATGCCGCTGACGCCGAACGGCAAGCTCGATCGCAAGAACCTGCCAAAACCGGATGTCAGCCAACTGCAACAGGCCTACCTCGCGCCACAGACGGCGCTGGAGCAACAACTGGCGGCGATCTGGCAGGACGTGCTCAAGCTTGAGCAGGTCGGCGTCAGCGACAACTTCTTCGAACTGGGTGGCGACTCGATCATCTCGATTCAAGTGGTCAGCCGGGCGCGGCAGGCCGGGATTCGCTTCAGTCCCAAAGACCTGTTCCAGCACCAGACCATTCAGGCCCTGGCCACGGTCGCGCAGACCGGCGAGGCGGTGCAGCCCATCGATCAGCATGCGCAAACCGGCGAAACCGCGCTGCTGCCGATTCATCAGGCATTCTTCGCCGAAGCGATTCCCGACCGTCACCACTGGAACCAGTCGGTGATGCTCAAGCCGACGCAGGCACTGGATGCTCAGGTACTGGAGCAAGCGCTGGATGCGTTGGTGGTGCAGCACGACAGTTTGCGTCTGGACTTTGTCGAGCAGGCCGCGGGTTGGTCGGCGCATTACCGCGACGTCGCCACGCAAGCGGGGGAAACCATTCTCTGGCAAGTCGAGGTCGCTGATCTCGCCGCCCTTGAGGCGCTGGGCAACAAGGCCCAGCGCAGCCTGCAACTGAGCGGCGGTTCGCTGATCCGCGCGGTGCTGGCGAACCTGGCTGATGGCAGTCAGCGCCTGCTGCTGATCGTCCATCACCTGGTGGTCGATGGCGTGTCGTGGCGGATTCTGTTTGAAGATTTGCAACGGGCTTACCGGCAGATCCGCGCCGGCCACGCCGTGCAGTTGCCGGCCAAGACCAGTGCGCTCAAGGCCTGGGCGGCGGCGTTGCAGGACTACGCTCAAACGCCTGCGTTGCAGGCCGAACTGGGCTTCTGGCAGCAGCAGTTGCAGGGCGCTTCGGCGGCTTTGCCTTACGACCGGCCGCAGGGTGGACAGCAACACGATCAGGCGCTGACCCTGCGCCGCAAACTCGATCAGACCCTGACCCGCCAGCTGTTGCAAGAAGCTCCGGCGGCCTATCGCACCCAGGTCAACGACCTGTTGCTGACCGCGCTGGCGCGGGTGCTGGTGCGCTGGACCGGGGACGACAATGCATTGGTGTTGCTTGAGGGTCATGGTCGCGAAGACCTGTTCGAACACATCGATCTGACCCGCACCGTGGGCTGGTTCACCAGCGTATTCCCGGCACGCCTGGCACCGGCCGCCGAGCTCGACGCGTCGCTCAAGCAGATCAAGGAACAGCTGCGGGCGATCCCCCACAAGGGCATCGGCTTCGGCGCACTCGCGCACCTCGGTGATGAGCCGACACGTACCGCCCTGCAAGCCTTGCCGGCGCCGCGCCTGACCTTCAACTATCTTGGCCAGTTCGATGGCAGCTTCGATGCCGCCAGCGATGCTCTGTTCGTGCCGACCAGCGAGTCCGGCGGCGCAGAGGTCAACCTGCAAGGGCCGCTGGGCAATCCGCTGGCGCTCAACAGCAAGGTGTTCGGCGGCGAGCTGGACCTGAGCTGGACCTACAGCGGTGCGATGTTCGACACCGCCACCATCCAGCGTCTGGCCGACGACTATGTGCAGGAACTGACCGCGCTGATCGGCCACTGCTGCGACACTGGCAACCGTGGCGTGACGCCGTCGGACTTCCCGTTGGCGCAACTGTCGCAAGCGCAACTCGACGCGCTGGTGCTGGAACCGCAAGGCATCGACGACATCTATCCGCTGTCGCCGATGCAGCAGGGCATGCTGTTCCACACCTTGCTCGAACACGGCAATGGCGACTACATCAACCAGATGCGCCTGGACGTCGACGGTGTCGATCCGCAACGCTTCCGCGCAGCGTGGCAGGCGGCGGTAGATGCCCACGACATCCTGCGCAGCGGCTTCTTCTGGCAAGGCGATCTGCCGCAACCGGTGCAAGTGGTGCAGCGTCAGGTCGAGGTGCCGTTCAGCGTGCTCGACTGGCACGGCAGAACTGATCTGGAGGCAGCGCTGCAAAACCTCGCCGATGAGGAGCGCGCACTGGGTCTGGACCTGAGCTGCGCACCGCTGATGCGTCTGGTGCTGGTGCGCACTGCAGCCGAGCGCTATCACTTGATCTACACCAACCATCACATCCTGATGGACGGCTGGAGCAGCGCGCAGTTGCTCGGCGAAGTGTTGCAGCACTACAGCGGCGAAGCGGTCGCCCGTGGCGCAGGTCGCTACCGCGATTACATCGCCTGGCTGCAACGCCAGGATGGCGCGGCGGCTGAAACCTACTGGCGGGCGACGCTGGGCAATCTGCAGGAACCGACGCGCCTGGCCAATGCCATCGCACGGCCGCAGGCCGGTTTGCCGAGCGTGGGTTACGGCGATCATTACCAGGTGCTGGACGCTGAGCTGAGCCAGCGCCTGGGCGAGTTTGCCCGGGCCGCGAAAGTCACCGTCAACACCGTGGTGCAAGCGGCGTGGCTGCTGCTGTTGCAGCGCTACACCGGCAAGGATTGCGTGGCGTTCGGCGCCACCGTCGCCGGGCGCCCGGCGGATCTGTCGGGGGCCGAAGCGCAGATCGGCCTGTTCATCAACACGTTGCCGGTGATCGCCGCGCCGCCCGCGCAGCAGAGCGTGATCGCCTGGCTGCAAGCAGTGCAGGCGCAGAACCTCGCCTCGCGCGAGTTCGAACACACACCACTGGCGGATATTCAGCGCTGGGCCGGGCAGGGCGGTGACGCGCTGTTCGACAGCCTGATGGTGTTCGAGAACTACCCGATCGGCGAAGCACTGGAACGCGGTGCGCCGCAAGGTCTGCGCTTCGGCGCGGTGGCCAATCAGGAGCAGACCAACTATCCGCTGACCCTGCTGGTGAACATGGGCGCGCAACTTTCGGTGCATTTCAGTTATCAGCGTGACAGCTTCGCTGCGGCCAGCGTGGCGCAGTTGGGCGCGCATCTGCAGCGTCTGCTGAGCCAGATGGCGGATGCTGGTGAGCGCACGCTCAGCGAGCTGAACCTGATCGAACACCGCCCGCCGGTGAACAGCGATTTCGCCACCGAGCAGTGCATCCATCAAGCCATCGCCCGTCAGGTGGCGGCGACCCCGGATGCCTTGGCGGTGACCTTCGCCCATACGCAACTGACCTACGCCGAACTGGACGCCCAGGCCAATCGGCTGGCGCACAAACTGCTTGAGTTGGGCGTCGGCCCGGAAGTGCGCGTGGGCGTGGCGATGCCGCGTTCCGAGCAGTTGCTCATTGCCTTGCTCGCGGTGCTCAAGGCCGGTGGCGCCTATGTGCCGCTGGACCCGGACTACCCGGCGGATCGCGTGGCTTACATGCTGGAAGACAGCCGTGCGCGGGTGTTGCTCACCGAGCAGGCCGTTGCCGCGACTCTGAGTGTGCCGGGCGATACCCAAGTGCTGCTGTTGGATCAGTTGTCGCTGAGCGGCTATTCGACGGTTGCACCACAGACTGCGGTGCAACCGGACAACCTCGCCTACGTGATCTACACCTCCGGTTCCACCGGCAAACCGAAAGGCGTGGCAATTGCCCATCGCAACGTCATGGCGCTGATCGACTGGTCCGCCAAGGTCTTCAGCCGCGACGACATCCAAGGCGTGCTGGCCTCGACGTCGGTGTGCTTCGACCTGTCGGTCTGGGAGCTGTTTGTCACTCTCGCCAACGGTGGTTCGCTGATCATCGCCCGTAATGCCTTGGAGCTGGCGCAACTGCCGGCGCGCGATCAGGTGCGCCTGATCAACACTGTGCCGTCGGCGATTGCCGCGCTGCAGCGTGCGGGGCAGATTCCGCCGAGCGTGCGCATCATCAATCTGGCGGGTGAGCCGCTGAAGCAAGCGCTGGTGGAGGCGTTGTATCAGCAGTCGACGGTCGAGCATGTTTACGACCTGTATGGCCCGTCGGAAGACACCACCTACTCGACCTGGACCCGCCGCAGTGCCGGTGGTCAGGCGCGGATCGGGCGCGCGCTCGAGCACAGTGCCAGCCATTTGCTGGATGCCGATCTGCACCCGGTGCCGCAGGGCGTTTCGGCGGAGCTGTACCTGTCCGGCGCCGGCATCACGCGCGGTTATCTGGGGCGAGCGGCAATGACCGCCGAGCGCTTCGTGCCGAATCCTTTCGGCGGCAACGGCGAGCGCCTGTACCGCACCGGCGACCTGATTCGTCAGCGCGAGGAGGGCGAGCTGGAGTACATGGGCCGGATCGACCATCAGGTGAAAATTCGTGGATTCCGCATCGAACTGGGGGAGATCGAGGCGCGACTGCTCGCCCAGCCGACGGTCAGCGAAGCGGCGGTGCTGGCCGTCGACAGCGACACCGGGGCGCAACTGGTGGCGTATGTGGTCGCTCCGCAACTGGAGATGCACGACGGGGACGCGCAGCGGCAACTGCGCGAGGGACTAAAGACTGGCCTCAAGTCTTCGTTACCTGACTACATGATTCCCGCGCACCTGCTGTTCCTTGAGCAGTTGCCACTGACCCCCAACGGCAAACTCGACCGCAAGGCCCTGCCGGCGGTCGATGCCAGCCAGATGCAGGCCGCGTATGTCGCGCCGCACAGTGAGCTTGAGCAACAGGTCGCGGCGATCTGGCAGCAAGTGCTCGAAGTGCAACGCATCGGTCTGAACGATCACTTCTTCGAACTCGGCGGGCACTCGCTGCTGGCGGTCAACGTGGTGTCGCGCATGGCTCTGGAACTGGGCCTGACGCTGACCCCGCAACTGTTATTCCAGCACCCCGTCCTGAGCGATTTTGTCGCTCGACTCGATACAGGAGGCGGGGCAATCAACGAACAGAAACTGAGCAAGCTGGAAGCCCTGCTTGACGATATGGAGGAAGTCTGATGGACAAGAGTGTTGCTTTGAGGGTAGCCAAGCGCTTTATCACTCTGCCGCTGGACAAACGTAAGCTGTACCTGGAAAAGATGCTCGAAGAGGGCGTCTCTCCGGCCAACCTGCCGATCCCGGAAACACGTTCCGGGTTTGCGGCGATTCCTCTGTCGTACGCTCAGGAACGTCAACTGTTCCTCTGGCAAATGGACCCGCACAGCACCGCGTATCACATCCCCAGCGCCCTGCGCCTCAAGGGGCGGCTGGATGTGGCAGCGCTGCAACGCAGCTTCAACGCCGTGGCGGCGCGCCATGAAAGCCTGCGCACCACTTTTGCCGAACAGGGTGAAAGTTTTTGCCAGGTGATTCACCCGCAGTTGCCGCTGAGCATCAGCCTGACGCCATTGCCGGAGGGCCTCGATGCCGCCGGGGAAGACGCCGCGATCAAGGCCTTCGCCGAGAGCGAAACCGCACGCCTGTTCAATTTGCAGCAGGGCCCGCTGCTGCGGGTGGCGCTGCTGAAAGTGGCGGAAGACGACCATGTGCTGGTGCTGATCCAGCACCACATCATCGCCGATGGCTGGTCGATAAAAGTCCTGGTCAACGAGCTGATCCAGCATTACGCCGCCGACACCGCCGGGCAGCCGCTGAGTCTGCTGGAACTGGAAATACAGTACGCCGACTACGCGATCTGGCAGCGCCACTGGCTGGAAGCGGGCGAGCGTGAGCGCCAGTTGGCCTACTGGGTCAAGACCCTGGGCGGCGAGCAGCCGGTGCTGGAACTGCCGATCGATTTCCCGCGTCCGGCCGTGCAAAGCCTGCGCGGTGCGCGGCTGGAACTGAACCTGCCGGCAGACCTCGGTGACGCCCTCAAACAGCTGGCGCAGCGCGAAGGTGCGAGCCTGTTCATGCTGTTGCTGGCGTCGTTCCAGGCGTTGCTGCATCGCTACAGCGGTCAGGCGCAGATTCGCGTCGGGGTGCCGACCGCCAACCGTAACCGGGTCGAGACCGAAGGCCTGATCGGCTTCTTCGTCAACACGCAAGTGCTGAATGCCGAAGTCAGCGGGCAATTGCCGTTCAACCAGTTGCTGGCTCAGGTCAAGCAGGCGGCGATGGATGCGCAGGCGCATCAGGATCTGCCGTTCGAGCAACTGATCGAAGCGCTGCAACCGGAGCGCAGCCTGAGCCACAGCCCGGTGTTCCAGGTGATGTTCAACCACCAGACCAGTCGCGATCAGGGCCGCAGCGCCGCGCAGTTACCGCAACTGAGTGTCGAGGACGTGCAGTGGGAAGGGCGCACCGCGCAGTTCGACCTGACGCTGAATACCTACGAGTCCAGCGACGGCTTTGCCGCCGAGCTGACCTACGCCACCGATCTGTTCAAAGCTGAAACCGTCGAGCGTCTGGCGCGTCACTGGCAGAACCTGCTGCGTGGCATCGTCGCCGCGCCGAGCCAGCGCGTCGGCGAATTGCCGTTGCTGGAAAGCGCCGAACACGGCGTGCTGTTGCAGGACTGGTTGCGCAGCGCCGACCGCAGCGCGCAAGCCGAATGCGTGCAGCAGGATTTCTCCCGGCGTGCACAGCAAACGCCGCAGGCCACGGCCCTGATCATCGGCGAAGACGTGCTGAGCTACGCCGAGCTGGATGCCCGCTCCAGTCAACTGGCGCACAAGCTGATAGAGGCCGGTGTCGGCCCGGATCAACTGGTCGGTATCGCCGTCGAGCGCAGCGTGGAAATGATTGTCGGCCTGCTGGCGATCCTCAAGGCCAGCGGTGCTTATGTGCCGCTGGACCCGGCGTATCCGCAGGATCGTCTGGCCTACATGATCGAGGACAGCGGCCTGCAATTGCTGCTGACCCAAAGCCATTTGCAGACGCAGCTGCCGATCCCGCCGGGCGTGCAAGCGCTGCTGCTGGATCAACCGCGCGAGTGGCTGGCGGCTTATCCACAGACCGCGCCGGACGTGGCAGTCAATGGCGAGCATCTGGCCTACACGATCTACACCTCCGGTTCCACCGGCAAACCGAAAGGCGTGATGGTGCGCCACGCGGCGCTGAGCAATTTTGTCGCGAGCATGATCGAACAGCCGGGCATTTGTGCCGCCGATCGCATGCTGTCGCTGACCACCTTCTCGTTCGATATTTTCGGCCTGGAAATCTACGCTCCATTGCTGGCCGGCGCCTGTGTGGTGCTGACCGGCAAGGATGTGCATCAAGACCCGCAAGCGGTGCTCGAACTGATCGAGCGTCATGCCGTGACGGCGCTGCAAGCCACGCCTTCGACCTGGCGCATGCTGCTGGACAACGAACAGGCGCCCATCCTTTCGGGCCGCACGTTCCTCTGTGGCGGTGAGGCGCTGCCGCAGGAACTGGCGCAACGCATGCTCGCACTGACGCCGAGGGTGTGGAACCTCTACGGCCCGACCGAAACCACTATCTGGTCGGCGCAGCACGCCTTGAGTGCGGACAACAGCCGTCCATTCCTCGGCGCGCCGATCGACAACACCGCGTTGTACATCCTCGGCAGCGACCTGGAGCTCAATCCGCTCGGCGCCCCGGGGGAATTGCTGATCGGCGGCGACGGCCTCGCTCGTGGTTACTTCCAGCGCCCGAGCCTGACTGCCGAACGCTTTGTCCCGGATCCCTTTTCGACAACCGGCGCGCGTCTGTACCGCACCGGCGACCTGACCCGTTACCGCGCCGAAGGCGTGATCGAGTACATCGGGCGGATCGACCATCAGGTGAAAATCCGTGGTTTCCGGATTGAACTCGGCGAGATCGAAGCGCGTTTGCTCGCCCTCGATAGCGTGCGCGAAACCGTGGTAGTCGCTCAGGACGGCCCGACCGGACCGCAACTGGTCGGCTATGTGGTGCCGACCGCCGACGCTTTTGATGAAGGCGAACTGCGCGCCGCATTGAAAGCCAGCCTCAAGGCCGAACTGCCGGATTACATGGTGCCGGCGCACCTGTTGTTCCTCGCGCAACTGCCACTGACGCCGAACGGCAAAGTCGACCGCAAAGCCTTGCCAGCACCTGACGCCAGCCAACTGCAATCGACTTACATCGCCCCGCAAACCGCCACTCAACACAGCGTCGCCGAGATCTGGCAAGCGGTGCTCAAGCTTGATCGCGTAGGCCTGAGCGACAACTTCTTCGAACTGGGCGGCCACTCGTTGCTGGTCACGCAAGTGGTCTCGCGCGTACGTCAGGCGCTGAACGTGCAGGTGCCGCTGCGCACGTTGTTCGAACACAGCACGCTGGAAGACTTCGTCGCCGCGCTGGGTGTCGATCAGGCGCATCGGGAGCCGCCGATTGTTGCCTTGCCACGCCAGCAACCGCTGGCGCTGTCCTATGCCCAGGAGCGTCAATGGTTCCTCTGGCAACTGGAACCGACCAGCACCGCTTATCACGTGCCGGCGGCGTTGCGTCTGCGCGGTGAACTGGATCTGCCAGCGTTGCAGCGCAGCTTCGACGCGCTGATCGAGCGCCACGAATCGCTGCGCACCTGCTTCGTCGAGCAGCAGGGGCAGACCCTGCAAGTGATCCAGGCTCACGGCACGCTCGATCTGCAGGTGCAGGACGTGGCGGCGGATCTCGACGAGGCGGCGCTGCAAGCGCTGGTCGCCGCCGAAACCCTGCACCTGTTCAATCTGCAGCAAGGCCCGTTGCTGCGGGTCAAACTGCTGCGTCTGGCCGCCGATGACCACGCGCTGGTGATCACCCTGCATCACATCGTCTCCGACGGCTGGTCGATGAATGTCATGGTCGATGAGCTGGTGGCGTTGTATGCCGCCTACAGCCAGGGCCAGAGCGTGCAATTGCCGGCGCTGCCGGTGCAATACGCCGACTACGCCGTGTGGCAGAAACAGTGGATGGACGCCGGTGAACGCGAGCGTCAATTGAGCTACTGGACCGCACAACTCGGCGATGGTGATCAACCGCTGCTGGAGTTGCCGACCGACCGTCCGCGTCCAGCCGAGCAGAGCTATCGTGGCGCCCGTCGCGAGATCCCGCTGAGCCTCGAACTGGCCACCGCGCTCAAGCACCTGGCGCAGCGCGAGAACGTCACGCTGTTTGCGCTGTTGCTGGCGTCGTTCCAGACCTTGCTGCATCGCTACAGCGGTCAGGCCGATATCCGCGTCGGAGTGCCGGTGGCCAACCGCAACCGGGTCGAGACCGAAGGCCTGATCGGTTTCTTCGTCAACACCCAGGTTCTGAAGGCCGAGTTCGACAGTCAGCAGACGTTCCGCAGCCTGCTGCAACAAGTGAAAAATACGGTGCTCGGCGCGCAGGCGCATCAGGATCTGCCGTTCGAGCAACTGGTCGACGCGCTGCAACCGGAACGCAGCCTCAGCCACAGCCCGCTGTTCCAGGTGATGCACAACCACCAGAGCCAGGTGCGTCAGGCGCAGGGCACCACACGTCTGCCGAAACTGGCGATTGAAGGCTTGCCGTGGGCGTCCAGTACTGCGCAGTTCGACTTGACCCTGAACACCTTTGAATCGAGCGACAACGTCTGGGCCGAGCTGACCTATGCCACCGACCTGTTCGACGTCGAGACCATCGAGCGCCTGGCGCAACACTGGACCCGTCTGCTGCAAGGCATCGTCGCCGACAGCACTCAGCGCATCGCCGAACTGCCGCTGCATGACGCCGCCGAACGCGCGGCGACCTTGCAGCAGTGGAACCCGGCCATCCGCGATTTCCCGAGCGAGCAGTGCCTGCATCAACGGATCGAACAACAAGCCGCCCGCGCCCCGCAAGCGATTGCCGTGAGCTGTGCCGGGCAGTCCTTGAGCTACGGCGAGCTCAACAGTCGCGCCAACCAGTTGGCCCACAAGCTGATTGCCAGCGGTGTCGGCCCGGACGTGCGCGTCGGTCTGGCGGTGGAGCGCAGCCTCGACATGCTGGTCGGTCTGCTGGCGATCCTCAAGGCCGGCGGCGCCTATGTGCCGTTGGACCCGACGTATCCGGAAGAACGCCTGAGCTACATGATCGGCGACAGTGGCATCGCCTTGCTGCTGACCCAGAGCCATCTGCTGGGGCGTCTGCCGGTGCCGGATTCGCTGCGCAGCCTGATGCTCGATCAGGAGCGTGACGGTCTGGAAGGCTACAGCGACAGCAATCCGCAGGTGCGTATGAGCCCGGACAACCTGGCTTACGTGATCTACACCTCCGGCTCCACCGGGCAGCCGAAGGGCACGTTGCTGGCCCATCGCAACGTGCTGCGCCTGTTTGAGGCCACTGATGCGTGGTTCGATTTCGGCGCCACGGATGTCTGGAGCCTGTTCCATTCCTACGCGTTCGACTTCTCGGTGTGGGAGATTTTCGGGGCGCTGCTGTACGGCGGCAAACTGCTGGTGGTGCCTTACGAGGTCAGCCGCTCGCCGGAAGATTTCTTCGCCTTGCTTTGCCGCGAAGGCGTCACCGTGCTCAACCAGACGCCGTCGGCGTTCAAGCAATTGATGCAAGTGGCCTGCGCCCCCGAACACGCGGCGCAAGCACTGGCGCTGCGTTACGTGGTGTTCGGCGGTGAAGCGCTGGAGGTCAAGAGCCTGCGTCCGTGGTTCGAGCGTTTCGGCGATCAGGCACCGCAGCTGATCAATATGTACGGCATCACCGAAACCACCGTGCACGTGACCTACCGGCCGATTACGCTGGCTGACTTGCAGCGTGACGCCAGCAGTCCGATCGGCGAGCCGATCCCGGACCTGTCCTGGTACTTGCTCGACGGTGATCTGAATCCGGTCGCCAAAGGTTGCATCGGTGAGCTGTACGTCGGTCGTGCCGGCCTGGCTCGCGGTTACCTGAACCGCGCGGACCTGACCAGCCTGCGCTTCATTCCCGACCCGTTCGCCGCCGATGGCGGGCGTCTTTACCGTACCGGTGACCTGGCGCGCTACCGCGCCGACGGCGTGATCGAATACATCGGCCGGATCGACCATCAGGTGAAAATTCGCGGGTTCCGTATCGAACTCGGCGAGATCGAAGCGCAACTGTTGGAACAGGCTGCCGTGCGCCAGGCCGTGGTGCTGGCGCAACCGGGGCTCAGCGGCCAGCAACTGGTGGCGTATCTGGTGCCAGGCGATGCCGCGCTGCTCGACGCAAGCCCGGCCGAACAGGCGCTGTGGCGTGACAGCGTGCGCGCCGAACTCAAGGCCAATCTGCCGGATCACATGGTCCCGGCGCACCTGTTGCTGCTGGCGCAATTGCCGTTGACCGCCAACGGCAAACTCAACCGCAACGCCTTGCCGTCACCGGACGCCAGTCAGGCGCAGCAGACCTATCAGGCGCCGCAAAGCGCGATGGAGCAGGGGCTGGCGGCGATCTGGCAGGACGTACTGAAGCTGTCGCAAGTCGGGATCCACGACAACTTCTTCGAATTGGGCGGCGACTCGATCATCTCGATTCAGGTGGTCAGTCGCGCCCGTCAGGCCGGCATTCGCCTCAATCCCAAAGACCTGTTCCAGCACCAGACCGTGCAGCGTTTGGCGCTGGTCGCGCAGTGGGGTGGCGACGAATCGACCATTGATCAGCAAGCCGCAAGCGGTGCAGCGTTGCTGCTGCCGATCCAGCAGCAATTTTTCGCCGACGACATTCCGCAGCGTCACCACTGGAACCAGTCGGTGCTGCTGCAACCGCGGCAGACGCTGGATGCTGAGAAAATCGAGCAAGTGTTGCGCGCCCTGGTGGCCCATCACGATGCCTTGCGCCTGAGTTTCACCCAGCACGATGGCGTGTGGCAGGCCGAGCACCGCGCGGTCGAAGCGCTGCCGCAGAAGCTGCTCTGGCAGGAACACGTTGCTGATGCCGCCGCCCTTGAAGCCTTGGGTAATCGCGCGCAGCGCAGCCTCGATCTGCAACACGGGCCGTTGCTGCGTGCGGTGCTGGCAACTGTGGCCGATGGCACGCAGCGTCTGCAGTTGGTGATTCATCACCTGGCGGTGGACGGCGTGTCGTGGCGGATTCTGCTGGAGGACCTGCAAAACGCTTATCAGCAACTGCTTGATGATCAGCCGTTGAGCCTGCCGTCCCGAACCAGCGCCTTCAAGGACTGGGGCGAGCACTTGCAGCGCTACGCCAACAGCCCGGCGTTGCAGGCCGAACTGGATTATTGGCAGGCTTGCCTGAGCGATGTGAGCACCGATCTGCCGTGCAAGCGCGTTGACGCCAGTCAGGACAATCGTCTGGCCCAGACCGTGCAGACCAGGCTCGGCACCGAGCTGACACGGCAACTGTTGCAAGAGGCCCCGGCGGCATACCGCACTCAGGTCAACGACCTGTTGCTGACGGCGCTGGCGCGGGTCATCGGCCGCTGGAGCGGGCAGGCGTCGACGCTGATCCAGCTCGAAGGCCATGGCCGCGAAGAACTGTTCGACGGTGTCGATCTGACCCGCACGGTGGGCTGGTTCACCAGCCTGTTCCCGGTGCGCCTGACGCCGGCAGACACGCTTGGCGAGTCGATCAAGCAGATCAAGGAACAACTGCGCTCGATCCCCAACAAGGGCATCGGTTTCGGTGCCTTGCGTTACCTCGGTGATGCCGGAGCGCAGCAGCGCCTGCAGGCCTTGCCGAGCCCGCGCATCACCTTCAACTACCTTGGGCAGTTCGACGGCAGTTTCGCTGGCGACGAGGCGGCGCTGTTTGTGCCGTCGCCGGACAACGCCGGCCTCGATCAGAGCCCGGAGGCGCCGCTCGGCAACTGGTTGACCCTCAACGGTCAGGTGTATGGCGGCGAGCTGCGGGTGGGCTGGACGTTCAGTAGTGAGCGCTTCGACAGCGCGGTGATCGAAGCCCTGGCCGCAGATTACGCCGCAGAACTCGCAGCGTTGATCGGCCATTGCCTGACCCCGGGCGTCGAAGGCCTGACCCCGTCGGACTTCCCATTGGCCGGCCTGACGCAGGCGCAGCTCGATCAGTTCCCGCTGGCGCCACGCCAGGTCGCCGATGTGTATCCGCTGTCGGCGATGCAGCAGGGCATGTTGTTCCACAGCCTCTACGAGCAGGCCTCCAGCGATTACATCAACCAGGTCCGGCTCGATGTCGAAGGCCTCGATCCGCAACGCTTCCAGCAAGCCTGGCAAGCGGCGGTGGACAACCACGACATCCTGCGCAGCAGCTTTGTCTGGCAGGGTGAACTGGCGCGTCCGGTGCAGGTGGTGCACAAGCAGCTGGACATGCCGTTCCGCGTGCTCGACTGGCGTGATCGCGACGATTGTCAGAGCGATCTGAATGCGCTGGCCGCAGCCGAACAGGCGCAAGGTTTCGACTTGAGCCAGGGGCCGCTGTTGCGCATGGTCGTGGTGCGTCTGGACGAGCAGCGTTGCCATTTGATCTACACCAACCACCACATCCTGATGGACGGCTGGAGCAACTCGCAGTTGCTCGGCGAAGTCCTGCAACGCTACAGCGGGGTTGCCCAACCGCCACTGGCCGGGCGTTATCGCGATTACATCGAATGGCTGCAGCGCCAGGACGTGCAGGCCAGCGAACGTTACTGGACCGCGCAACTGGCTGACCTGCAAGCGCCGACCTTGCTCGCGCAAGCGTTGCAGGCGCAGCGCGGCGATGCACCGCGCGACGGCCACGGCGAACATTTCTGCGTACTCGACGCTGAGCAGACGCGGCGTCTGGGCGAGTTTGCGCGCCAGCAGAAAGTCACCCTCAACACGCTGATTCAAGCGGCATGGCTGCTGCTGTTGCAGCGCCTGACCGGCCAGCCGTGTGTGGCGTTCGGCGCCACGGTGGCGGGGCGTCCGGCCGAGCTCAAAGGGGTCGAGCAGCAGATCGGTCTGTTCATCAACACCTTGCCGGTCATCGCCAGTCCGCATTCGCCATCGAGCGTTGGCGAATGGTTGCAGAGCGTGCAGGCGCAGAACCTGGCCTTGCGCGAGCATGAGCACACCCCGCTGTTCGACATTCAGCGCTGGGCCGAGCGCAACGGTGAGGCGCTGTTCGACAACATTCTGGTGTTCGAGAACTACCCGGTGTCCGAGGCGCTGGCGCAGGGCGCACCGCAAGAATTGCGCTTCGGTGAAATCCACAATCATGAGCAGACCAACTATCCGCTGACGCTGTTGGTGCACTTGAGCGACGAGTTGTCGATGCACTTCAGCTACCAGTGCGAAAGCTTTGCCGCGCACAGCGTGGTGCAACTGGCCGGGTATCTGCAGCGCTTGCTCGGGCAGATGAGCGAGTCGGGGCAGCGTTCGCTCAGTGAGCTGAACCTGATCGAGCACAGCCCGCAGGCGAACACCGACTTCTCCACCGATCTATGCATCCATCAAGCCATCGCCCGTCAGGTGGCGGCGACCCCGGATGCCTTGGCGGTGACCTTCGCCCATACGCAACTGACCTACGCCGAGCTGGACGCGCAGGCCAATCGTCTGGCGCACAAACTGTTAGAGCTAGGCGTCGGCCCGGAAGTACGGGTGGGCGTGGCGATGCCGCGTTCCGAGCAGTTGCTGATTGCCTTGCTCGCGGTGCTCAAGGCTGGTGGTGCGTATGTGCCGCTGGACCCGGATTACCCGGCGGATCGCGTTGCCTACATGTTGGAGGACAGCCGAGCGCGGGTGTTGCTCACCGAGCAGGCCGTTGCCGCGACTCTGAGTGTGCCAGGCGATACGCAAGTGCTGCTGATGGATCAGCTTTCGTTGAGCGCTTTTCCGAGCAGCGCGCCGCAAACATCGGTCGCTCCGGACAACCTCGCCTACGTGATCTACACCTCCGGTTCCACCGGCAAACCAAAAGGCGTGGCGATTGCCCATCGCAACGTCATGGCGCTGATCGATTGGTCGGCCAAGGTCTACCGCCGCGAGGACATTCAAGGCGTGTTGGCCTCGACGTCGGTGTGCTTCGACCTGTCGGTCTGGGAGCTGTTTGTCACTCTCGCCAACGGTGGTTCGCTGATCATCGCGCGTAATGCCTTGGAGCTGGCTCAACTGCCGGCGCGCGATCAAATTCGTTTGATCAACACTGTGCCGTCGGCGATTGCCGCGCTGCAGCGTGCGGGGCAGATTCCGTCGAGCGTGCGCATCATCAACCTCGCTGGCGAGCCGCTGAAACAAGCGCTGGTGGAGGCGTTGTATCAGCAGCCGACGGTCAAGCACGTTTACGACCTGTATGGCCCGTCGGAAGACACCACCTATTCGACCTGGACCCGCCGCAGCGCTGGCGGTCAGGCGCGGATCGGTCGTGCCCTCGAGCACAGCGTCAGCCATCTGCTCGACGCCGATCTGCACGCGGTGCCGCAGGGCGTTTCTGCCGAGCTGTACCTGTCCGGCGCCGGCATCACGCGCGGTTATCTGGGACGTGCGGCGATGACCGCCGAGCGCTTCGTGCCTAATCCTTTCGTCGACAACGGCGAGCGCATGTACCGCACCGGCGACCTGATTCGAGAGCGCGAGGAGGGCGAACTGGAGTACATGGGCCGGATCGACCATCAGGTGAAAATTCGCGGCTTGCGTATCGAGCTGGGCGAAATTGAAGCGCGTCTGCTGGCGCATGCCGCCGTGCGTGAAGCGGTGGTCGTCGCCAGCGAAGTGTCGGGCAGTCAGCAACTGATTGCCTATCTGGTGCCGAGCGATCCGGCGATCATCGACGCCAGCGCCGAGCAACAGGCCGCACTGCAGCAAACCCTCGGCAACTGGCTGGGCGCGACCCTGCCGGATTACATGGTGCCGAACCATCGCCTGTGGCTGGCGCAATTGCCGCTGACCCCCAACGGCAAGATCGATCGCAAGCGCCTGCCGGCACTGGAGCTGAGTTCCGCGCAGTTGCATGTCGAACCGGCGAATGCCACCGAGCAGGCGCTGGTGGAGATCTGGAAGGAGGTATTGGGCCTTGAGCAGGTCAGCACCCATGACAGTTTCTTTGCCTTGGGCGGCGATTCGATCATCTCGATTCAGGTGGTCAGTCGCGCCCGTCAGCAAGGGCTGGAGCTGAGCCCGAAAGACCTGTTCCAGCAACCGACCATTCAGCAACTGGCCCTGTGCGTGCAAGCTGCCGAAGGGCGTGTGGCGCCGGAGCCGGCGCTGATCGACCTGCCGCTGCACGGCTTGAGCGAGGCGCAAGTGGCGCAACTGCCACTGCCGGCGGGGCAACTCGACGGGCTCTATCGCTTGTCGCCGATGCAGCAGGGCATGCTGTTCCTCGGCCTGAATTCGCCGGAATCGGACCTGTACGTCAACCAGTTGAGCGTTCCGGTGCAGGGCCTTGAGCCGCTGCGTCTGCAAGCTGCGTGGGAAAGCGTCAGCCGTCGCCACGACATTCTGCGCACCGGCTTCCTCTGGCAGGACATGGCCGAGCCGCTGCAATTCGTCCTCGCCGATCCGCAGTTGCCGTTCAGTCTGCTTGACTGGCGTGAGCAGGATCATTCGGCCGAGGCCTTGCAAGGCCTGGCGGATGCCGAGCGGGCCAAGGGCTTCGACCTTGACCGGCCACCGCTGCAACGGCTGACGCTGGTGCAAGTCAGCGAGCACAGCTATCAGCTGATCTGGACCTACCATCACATTCTGATCGACGGCTGGAGCAGTTCGCAGTTGATCGGTGAGGTGCTGAGCCAGTATTCCGGACGACCACTGGCCGACGCGGTGCCGTATCGCGGTTACATCAACTGGCTGCAACAGCAGGACGCGAACGCCAGCGAAGGTTTTTGGCGTCAGCACCTGAGCCTGCTCGACGAGCCGACCTATCTGGCGGACGCGGTGACGCGCACCGGCAGCGGTCGCGGTCACCAGGCGCTGTACAGCCGTCTGGGCGAGGCCCGCACCGAACAGTTGAAAGCCTTTGCCCAGTCGCAGCAGGTCACCCTCAACACCTTGGTGCAGGGCGCGTGGCTGGTGCTGCTCAGCCGTTACAGCGGCCAGCGTTGCGTGGCGTTCGGCGCCACGGTGGCGGGGCGTCCGGCGAGTCTGCCGGCGTCGGAATCGATCCTCGGCCTGTTCATCAACACCTTGCCGGTGATCAAGGACGTGCCGGCCGAGCAGGCCGTGGGCGCCTGGTTGCGCGAGTTGCAGGATTTCAACCTGGAGATGCGCGAGCGCGAATACACCCCGCTGACCGACGTCCAGCGTTGGGGCGGGCGTGCCGGGCAGTCGCTGTTCGACAGCATCATCGTGTTCGAAAACCACCCGATCGATCAGGCGCTGCGTGAGTGGCGCGATGATTCGCTGAAGTTTGGCGAGATCAATAACTCGGGCCTGACCAACTTCCCGATGGACCTGATGGTCACCCTCGAAGACGGATTGGTGATCGAGTACATGTTCCTGCGCGAACACTTCGATCTGGCGACCGTGGAAGGCATCCGCAGCAACATGGAAGGCCTGCTCACCGCACTGGTTCAGGACGCCGGGCAGGCGCTGGGACGCATCGGTCTGCCGACCGGGCAAGTCGCGTCCACGCCGGACGTTGTCGCGCAAACGCAGACCACGCTGGTGCACCAGCGCATTGCCGGTTGGGCCGCACAGCGTGCCGAACAAACCGCCGTGATCTTCAATGAGCAAGCCTTCAGCTACGGGCAGATCGACGCGCGGGCCAATCGTCTGGCACATGCGCTGATCGCCGAAGGTGTCGGTCCGGAAGTGCGGGTCGGTGTGGCCCTGCCACGCAGCGAAAACATGATCGTCGCGCTGTTGGCGGTGCTCAAGGCCGGTGGTGCCTACGTGCCGCTGGACGCGACCTATCCGCGCGAACGCTTGAGCTATTTGATGCACGATTCGGGCATCGCTTTGCTGCTCAGCGATTCGAGTCTGCGTCAGGTGCTGCCGACCCAGGCCAACCTGCAGGTGCTGGAACTCGATCAGCTGGATCTGCGCGCTCAGCCGGATTCGGCGCCGCAGGTCGCGGTGCAGCCGGGCAACCTGGCTTACGTGATCTACACCTCCGGCTCCACCGGTCAGCCGAAAGGTGTCGGCGTGGCGCACGGGCCGCTGGCGATGCACTGCCAGGCGATCGGTCAGCGTTACGAAATGAGCGCGGCCGATTGCGAATTGCACTTCATGTCGTTCGCCTTCGACGGCGCGCATGAGCGCTGGCTGACCACCCTGACGCACGGCGCTCGTTTGCTGATTCGTGACGACAGCCTGTGGACGGCCGAACAAACCTTCGACGCCCTGCACCAGCACGGCGTGAGCGTGGCCGCGTTCCCGCCGGTCTACCTGCAACAACTGGCCGAACACGCCGAACAACACGGCAATCCGCCGCCGGTACGGATCTACTGCTTCGGCGGAGATGCGGTGCCGGTGGCAAGTTTCGAACTGGCCAAACGCGCACTGCAACCGCAGTACATCATCAACGGCTATGGCCCGACCGAAACGGTAGTCACGCCGCTGATCTGGAAGGCTGCGGTGGATGATCAATGCGGCGCGGCCTATGCGCCGATCGGCAGCGTGGTCGGCGAGCGCAGCGGTTATGTGCTCGACAGCGATCTCAACCCGCTGCCGGCCGGCATTGCCGGTGAGTTGTACCTGGGTGGCGCGTTGGCGCGCGGTTATCTGGGGCGTGCCGGTGGCACCGCCGAACGGTTCGTTGCCAACCCATTCAGTGCCGACGGCAGTCGCCTGTACCGCACCGGCGACCTGGTGCGCCAACGTGCCGACGGCACTGTCGACTATCTCGGGCGGATCGACCATCAGGTGAAAATCCGTGGTTTCCGTATCGAGCTGGGTGAAATCGAAGCGCGCCTCAAGCAGCAGCCGGGCGTGCGTGACGCTGCCGTAGTGGCCCGCGAGGGCGTCAGCGGCAAGCAACTGCTCGGCTATGTACTGGCCACTGCCGAGACGCCAGCCGACGGCTTGGGCGACCGTCTGCGCGAGCAACTCAAGGCGAGCCTGCCGGATTACATGGTGCCAGCACACCTGATGGTGCTTGAGCGCATGCCGCTGACGCCGAACGGCAAACTTGACCGCAAGGCCCTGCCGAATCCGGACGCCGAACAGCGGCTGGCCTACGTCGAGCCGCGCACCGAGCTGGAAAAAGCCCTGGCGAAGATCTGGCAGGAGGTGCTGAAAATCGAACGGGTCGGGCTCACCGACAATTTCTTCGAACTGGGTGGCGATTCGATCCTCAGCCTGCAAGTGGTGGCCCGCAGCCGCGTGCTCAAGGCTCAGGGCCTGAGCCTGAAACTGCGCGACCTGATGCAGAAACCGAGCATCGGCGAACTAGTGGCCAGCGTTCAGGGCACGGCGGAAAAAGCCTCCGGGTTGCTGGCGATGAACGCCGAGGTCAGGGGCGTGGCGCCGTTGTTCTGCCTTCATGCCGGCTTCGGCACGGTGTTCGACTACGAGCCGCTGGCGCGGCGCCTGAGCGGTCAACGCCAGGTGTTGGCGATTCAGTCGCGGATGCTGCTGGATCCGGCGTTCAACGACACCTCGCTGCAGGAAATGGCCAGTGATTACCTGGCGCAGATTCGCCAGAAACAGCCGCAGGGGCCGTATCACCTGCTGGGCTGGTCGCTGGGCGGAACGCTGGCGATGTTGATCGCCGCGCAACTGGAACAGGCCGGGCAACAGGTCAAGTTTGTCGGGCTGGTCGACAGCTTCGTGCCGTCGGCGGCGGTCGATGCCGGGGCGGTCGATGACTGGCAAGCCGACCTGCGCGATTTCCTGCAGGTGACGCTGCCGGACGCCGCACCGGGCCTGTCCATCGACGGTGAAGAAACGCCGCACAACCTGCGTGCGCTGTTCCAGCGTGCCATCAGCGCCGAGCGCGGGGCGTCGACCTATGTGGCGCTGGGCGCCGAAGAACTGGCGCATGTGTTCAGCGTGGCGCGCCGGCTCAAGCAGTTGTCGCTCAAGCTTGAGCGCTGTGCGCCGCTGACCGTCAACCCGACGTGCTGGTGGACCTTGGGTCGCGAAGCCGAGGCACTGGAGCTGGCGGCGCAACTCGACCAGCCGGGCATGGGCTGTGAATGGCTGGATTGCGGGCACTTCCAGATCCCGCGCGATGAAACTTTCCTGTCCGAGGCTGAAGAAATGCTCGGCCAGATCGTTGAATCAGTAGTCATGTCCTGAAACCTGCTGTGAAACCCAAGTAAAACCGATCGGGCGCTGATGGCGCCCGATCGGTTTGGAGATTTGAATGTCATTGAATCCTGATATCGCCGCATTTCTGCAACTGGTCGGCAACGGCCGGGCCAGTGGCAAACGCGTCGGCATGCATGAGCTGACCCCGAGCGAGGCCCGCGAACAATTTGATCAGTCTTCGTTGCTGATGGACGCCGGCGGTGAAGAACTGGCCGTGGTGGATGAGCTGCAATTGCCGGTGCGTGACGGCGCACTGTTGCACGCGCGGATCTACAGCAATCATCCGTTGCAGGCGGGTGCGGGTCGTCCGGCACTGTTGTATTTCCATGGCGGCGGCTATGTGGTCGGCAGCCTCGATTCGCATGATTCGCTGTGCCGCGCGTTGGCTTCGTTGGCTGATTGCGTGGTGCTGTCGGTGGCGTACCGACTGGCGCCGGAACATCGCTTTCCGACAGCGGCCGATGATGCCCGCGATGCCTGGGACTGGCTGCTGGCGAGTGCGGCTGATCTGGGCATCGACACGGCGCGGCTGGCGATTGCCGGCGACAGCGTCGGTGGCAGCCTGGCCACGGTGCTGGCTGCGCAACTGACGGCTGCCGCTGTGCAGCCGCGTTTGCAGGTGTTGATTTATCCCGTTGCAGATGCCAGTCGCAGCACGCCGTCGATCGAGCGTTTTGCCGAAGGCTATCTGCTGGAGAAGGCTTCGCTGCAGTGGTTCTACGCGCACTATCAGCGTGATGCCAGCGATCGTCTTGATCCACGTTTCTCGCCGTTGCTCGGCGAAGTTCCGGCCGATGTCGCGCCGGTGCTGATGGTGTTGGCCGAGTGTGATCCGTTGCACGATGAGGGCGTGGCTTATGCCCGGCATTTGCAGGCGGCGGGGGTTGTTGTGGATTTGCAGGTGTACTCGGGCATGACCCATGACTTTATGCGGATGGGGGCGATTGTTGATGAGGCTGAAGAGGCGCTGGGGTTGATTGCTGGGCGCTTGGTGGAGGTGTTTGCTTTGGCTTGACCGGGGTGGGGGGGAATATCCGTTGCTGCGGTAACGGCCACCTAGGGTTCCGCCCTGACGGCGGGTCACTTTGGCAAACGCCCCAAAGTAACCAAAGGGCTTTACCCTGACGTTCGGCCCTCGCTCAGGCTCGGGTTCCTTCGCTGCGGGATTCATCCGGGGG